>NZ_JANCLM010000119.1:0-385 GCF_024259445.1 Pseudomonas sp. DVZ6 | reverse complement strand
GTGACTTTTTGATCCTTCAAAAAGTTACCCGCCGTAAGGGCGGAAAGGTGACTATGCGTCACCATCGCAAATGAATGCGCATATAACTTTCAAAACACATGACTCTAAAAGTCAAAGTCAAAGTCAAAGTCAAAGTCAAAGTCAAAGTCAAAGTCAAATGCGATCGGCGTGGGTTTTAACAGGTGTAAGCGCATTCATTTGCTATAATGACGCATAGTCACCTTTTCGCCCTTACGGCGAGTCACTTTTTGTCAAACGCGACAAAAAGTAACCAAAAAACGCTGCGCTCCATTCATCCGGCCCTCCGCTACGCTCCGGGTTCCCTCACTCCGGCCTTGCTCCCGGGAGGACCGCGCTGCAGGGCCCATCCTGGGCCCCAGCGCTT
>NZ_JANCLM010000118.1:0-400 GCF_024259445.1 Pseudomonas sp. DVZ6 | reverse complement strand
ACGTCGCTCTTTCGAGCAGAACTCACAAATTTTACCTTAGCCTGATCCACCAGCAGTGAAACTGGTGTTCAGTCTATTTCTATCACATATCCGAATTTTTAAAGAACGATCTGACAAAAGTCAGAAATCAACATTCATCAACGAATGTTCATTTCTAAGTTCTGAGCAGTGCGAAACCTGAAAGAGTGGTGGAGCCAAGCGGGATCGAACCGCTGACCTCCTGCGTGCAAGGCAGGCGCTCTCCCAGCTGAGCTATGGCCCCATTTGACCAGCTGAACCAGGTAGTACCAATAAATGGTAGGTCTGGGCAGATTTGAACTGCCGACCTCACCCTTATCAGGGGTGCGCTCTAACCAACTGAGCTACAGACCTATATAACAGGTCGCATCGTCTTTACATC
>NZ_JANCLM010000117.1:0-443 GCF_024259445.1 Pseudomonas sp. DVZ6 | reverse complement strand
CTGGACCTGCTCGGCGCCGACCTGGACAACGGCGCCGGCCTGATCACCACCGCCGGCCCACTGACCCTCGCCAACCTGGCCAAGCTCTCCAACCAGGGCGGCGAGATCTCCACCGCCCAGGCCCTGCGCCTGGACGTCAGCGAGCTGGACAACCGTGACGGCAAGCTGATCAGCGAGCAGACGCTGAGCATCACCAGCGGCGCCATCGACAACCGCAACGGCCTGGTCTCGGGCTGGCAGGGGCTGACCGTCACCGGCCAGAGCCTGGACAACCGCCAGCAGGGCACCCTGTCGAGCCGTTCCGGCGCCGTGCAGGCGACCGTGGCCGGCGCCCTGCGCAACAGCGACGGCGGCGCGCTGGTCGCCCAGCAGCGCCTGGACGTCAAGGCCGACAGCCTGGACAACAGCGCCAAGGGCATCCTGTCCAGCGGCAGCGGCCAGCA
>NZ_JANCLM010000116.1:0-466 GCF_024259445.1 Pseudomonas sp. DVZ6 | reverse complement strand
AGGCCTGGTACAGCAGGCTGTCGGGGTCTTCCAGTTCCTGTTGCCACAGCCGTTGGCTTGCGCCGAGCGCGGCGCCGTCCTGCGGCTGGGTTTCGCTGGGGCCGCCGTACAGGCAGGAACTCATCATGCCTACGAAGTACTCCGCCGAGCGCCAGTCGATGGCGCTGTAGTCGTTGTAGGCGATGCGTTGAAACGCCGGGGCGGCGTAGAGCTCGGCGTACAAGGTGGCGAGCTGGTCGATCAGCTGTTGGCGGTTGTGCAGTTCGGTCTCGTAGGCGCGGGCGAAGGCGCTGCGTGCGCCCTCGTCGTAGCGTTCCTCGAAGCGCTCCCGTGCCTCCTGCTGCTTGCGTTCGATCCGGCGCGGCAACTGGGCCTCGACATCCACGGCGGGGAGGGGAGCCTTGGCGGCGAGCAGGGGGCTGCTGTTCCAGCGCTCCACCTCCCGTACTTCTCGCTCGACTTCGGT
>NZ_JANCLM010000115.1:0-466 GCF_024259445.1 Pseudomonas sp. DVZ6 | reverse complement strand
GCCGAAGTCGAGCGAGAAGCACGGGAGGTGGAGCGCTGGAACAGCAGCCCCCTGCTCGCCGCCAAGGCTCCCCTCCCCGCCGTGGATGTCGAGGCCCAGTTGCCGCGCCGGATCGAACGCAAGCAGCAGCAAGCACGGGAGCGCTTCGAGGAACGCTACGACGAAGGTGAGCGCAGCGCCTTCGCCAGCGCCTACGAGACCGAACTGCACAACCGCCAACAGCTGATCGACCAGCTCGCCACCTTGTATGCCGAGCTCTACGCCGCCCCGGCGTTTCAACGCATCGCCTACAACGACTACAGCGCCATCGACTGGCGCTCGACGGAGTACTTCGTACGCATGCTGGGCACCTGTCTGTACGGCGGCCCCAGCGAAACCCAGCCGCAGGACGGCGCCGCGCTCGGCGCGAGCCAACGGCTGTGGCAACAGGAACTGGAAGACCCCGACAGCCTGCTGTACCAGGCCC
>NZ_JANCLM010000114.1:0-489 GCF_024259445.1 Pseudomonas sp. DVZ6 | reverse complement strand
AGGCTGGTCGGCACCGAGGCCGGTGTCGGTGTGCGCCTCGACGGGCGGATGATCGCCAGCGGTGGCGATATCCAGCTCGATGCCAATGGCCAGCTGAGCATGGCCCAGGCCAGCGCCGGGGGCGATGTGCGCATCCGGGCGACCGGTATCGAAACCCAGGGGCCGGTGCATGCCGGCAAGCAACTGCAGGTGGAAAGCCGTGGTGACCTGGTCAACCGTGAGGGGCTGACCGCGGCAGGTTCGGTGCAACTGGACGCGTCAGGCCAACTGAGCAACCTTGGGGGCATTCAGGCCGGCATCCAGGCCGATGGCAGCCGCGCGGCCGACGCCGACCTGAAGATCAGCGCCGGTGCCGTGGACAACCGCAACCAGCGCCTGATCGCCAGCGGTGACCTGACGCTGACCACGGGTGGCCGCCTGGATAACCAGGGCGGCAGCCTCAGCGCCGGGCGCCATGTCGACATCAACGCCGCAACGCTGGACAACCGC
>NZ_JANCLM010000113.1:0-521 GCF_024259445.1 Pseudomonas sp. DVZ6 | reverse complement strand
CGCAAGACCTCCGTTCGGCCTCCTGAAGTCGCGAAGTTACGAGCGGCGCCTGGACTGGCGTAGCTGTCGCTAGTTGAAAGCTTAGTTGATCTCTCGATCGTATCGCGGGGCAAGCCCGCTCCCACGCGATAGTCGTCGTTATATATAACTCTGTAGGAGCGGGCTTGCCCCGCGAAAGGGCCGGAAAAGCCAATACATAACTAACTGTAAAACAACTGACTTCGCATTTCTTGCTCTTGCTCTTGCTCTTGCTCTTGCTCTTGCTCTTGCTCTTGCTCTTGCTCTTGCTCTTGCTCTTGCTCTTGCTCTTGCTCTTGCTCTTGCTCTTGCTTCTAAGCGCGCAATAGTTCAGGCGCCGCCAATTGCGACTTCAGGAGGCCGAGCGGAGTTCTTACGGAGGGAGGTGACGGCCATGGATGGCCGTCAAGCGCTGCGCCCCAGGATGGGGCGTTCAGCGCGGTCCTCCCGGGAGCAAGAACGGAGCGAGGGAACCCCGGAGCGAAGCGCAGGGGCCGGATGAA
>NZ_JANCLM010000112.1:0-532 GCF_024259445.1 Pseudomonas sp. DVZ6 | reverse complement strand
CCCTGCCGGTAGCGCCAGCGGTACCTTCACCATCACTGCACCGGACGACGTATTCGTCGGTGGCCAGCCGAGCATCGTCAACAAGATCGAGTCGGTTGCCGGTGGCGATAACTTCGAGAAGCTGACTCTCGGCGACAACTCGGTCACCACAAAGGTGACTGACGAGCCAGGCACTGGCACGCCAGGCACCGACAACCAGGGCGACAAGGTCACCGTCACCATCGTCGGCAAAGGCGATGTCACCGAAGACCAGCAGCCGGCCTTCACCGTCAAGGTCAGCCAGAAGCTCGACCATGACCTGACTGTCACGCTGTCCAACGGCGACAAGGTTGTCATCCCAGCCGGTCAGACCGAAGCCGAGTACAAGGCGAAAGCCCAGGGCGATGACGTCTTCAAGGACGGCGATACCCTAACCGTCGGCATCACCGATGCCGCCGTCGACGGCAAGGCCTTCGAGAATCTGGAGCTGGGTGGCAATGCCTCGGTGCAGATCACCGACACCATCAGCGAGGTCGTTGCGACCCTCACCGCC
>NZ_JANCLM010000111.1:0-544 GCF_024259445.1 Pseudomonas sp. DVZ6 | reverse complement strand
GGCGTCAGCGGCGCGGACAACTTCGAGAAACTGACCCTCGGCGACAACACGATCACCACGACCGTGACCGACGAGCCGGGCACTGGCACGCCAGGCACCGACAACCAGGGCGATAAGGTCACCGTCACCATCGTCGGCAAAGGCGATGTCACCGAAGACCAGCAGCCGGCCTTCACCGTCAAGGTCAGCCAGAAGCTGGACCATGACCTGACCG
Organism: Pseudomonas sp. DVZ6; assembly: GCF_024259445.1. Classification (NCBI taxonomy): domain Bacteria; kingdom Pseudomonadati; phylum Pseudomonadota; class Gammaproteobacteria; order Pseudomonadales; family Pseudomonadaceae; genus Pseudomonas; species Pseudomonas sp. DVZ6. The sequence goes on along the minus strand of NZ_JANCLM010000111.1, from coordinate 330 downwards.
TAACCCTGTCGAATGGCGACAAGGTCGTGATCCCGGCCGGCCAGACCGAAACCGAATACAAGGCCAAGGCCCAGGGCGACGACGTCTTCAAGGACGGCGACACCCTGACCGTCGGCATCACCGATGCCGCCGTTGATGGCAAGGCTTTCGAAAATCTGGAACTGGGCGGCAACGCTTCGGTGCAGATCACCGATACCGTCAGCGAAGTCGTTGCGACACTGACCGCTGACAAGACCACCGTCACCGAAGGTGGCCAGATCACCTACACCGTGACCCTGACCAATGCCCAGGGTCTGCCGGTCAATGGCCATAACGGCCTGACCTTCACCT
>NZ_JANCLM010000110.1:0-551 GCF_024259445.1 Pseudomonas sp. DVZ6 | reverse complement strand
AACTTCGAGAAGCTCACGCTGGGTGACAACACCGTCACCACGACCGTGACTGACGAGCCGGGCACCGGTACTCCGGGCACCGATAACCAGGGTGACAAGGTCACTGTCACCATCGTCGGCAAAGGCGATGTCACCGAAGACCAGCAGCCAGCCTTCACCGTCAAGGTCAGCCAGAAACTGGACCATGACCTGACTGTCACCCTGTCCAATGGCGACAAGGTCGTTATTCCGGCCGGCCAGACCGAAGCCGAATATAAAGCCAAGGCCCAAGGCGATGACGTCTTCAAGGACGGCGACACCCTGACCGTCGGCATCACCGATGCCGCCGTTGATGGCAAGGCCTTTGAAAATCTGGAACTAGGCGGTAACGCTTCCGTCCAGATCACCGACACCGTCAGTGAAGTGGTCGCGACCCTGACTGCGGACAAGACCACCGTCACCGAAGGTGGCCAGATCACCTACACCGTGACCTTGACCAATGCCCAAGGGCTGCCGGTCAACGGCCACAATGGCCTGACCTTCACCCTGACCGACGGCACCAAGGTCACCAT
>NZ_JANCLM010000011.1:0-136530 GCF_024259445.1 Pseudomonas sp. DVZ6 | reverse complement strand
GACCCCGGAGCGCAGCGTAGGGGCCGGATGAACGGAGCGGAACGGTTTTGCCTACTTTTCCCAAGAGAAAAGTAGGCCGCCGTAAAGGCGGAAAGGTGACTAAATGTCGATATCTTCTACGAATGTGCTTACAAAAATCAAAACGCTCACCAGAGTCCAAGCCCGACCCCTACCCAAACCAATGCTGCCAAGCCAACCGCACAGTCAACGCCAACACCACGGCAATAAACACCGGCCGAATAAACTTGCTCCCCCCGCTGATCGCCGTACGCGCCCCAAAGAACGCCCCGACCATCACCGACACCCCCATGCACAGCCCAACGATGTAATCCACCTGCCCGGAAATGATGAACACCGTAAGCGCCGCGATATTGCTGACAAAGTTCATGCTGCGCGCCACGCCACTGGCGCGAACCAGGTCGATCGGGTAGAGCAGCAATGTGCTAACGGTCCAGAAGGCACCGGTGCCCGGCCCGGCGACGCCGTCATAGAAGCCCAGGGTAAAACCTTGCGGGAACTGCCACTTCTTCCTGATCGGCGCCTCGGCGTCCAGAGGCGCCTTGGGCGTGCCGCCGAACAGCAGGTAGACGCCACAGGCGAAGACGATCACCGGCAACATCTTGTTCAGCCATTCGGCGGGCATGTAGTGGGCCACCACCGCGCCGATCAGCGCGCCCACCAAGGTGCCGACGATCGCCAGGCGCCACTGCGCCGGATGGAACAGCTTGCGCCGATAATAGGTGATGCTGGCGGTGGCGGCGCCGAAGGTCGAGCTGAGCTTGTTGGTGCCCAGCACCAGGTGCGGCGGCATGCCGGCGGTGAGCAGCGCGGGAGTGGTCAGCAGGCCACCGCCGCCGGCAATGGCGTCGATGAAGCCAGCGACGAAGGCGACCAGGGCGAGGATCAGCAGGGTGAGCGGTTCTACGGTGAGTTCGAAGGGCATGGAGTTTGGCTGGCGAGGGGGTGGGTGCGGCAAAAGGCCGCGCTAGAGGGGGCACATGGTAATCCCGGACGGTAGGGGTTGCCAGTGCCGGCCTCATCGCGGGGCAAGCCCGCTCCCACGCCAGTTCGGGATCGTTGCGTGGGAGCGGGCTTGCCCCGCGATGGATGTCACAGGAACCAGCGATATTCCCGCGCACTGACCTCCTGCAGGAACGCCAGATGGTCCTGGCGCTTGTTCTCGCAATAGACCATCACGAATTCCGCACCCAACCCTTCGTTGACGGCCGGATGCCCGCGCATCGCCGCCACCGCGCCGAGCATGTCCTTGGGAAAGTCGATCCCGCTGCCACGATCCTCGTTCAGCGGTGCAATCGGCTCCTGCGCGGTGTCCAGCCCATGCTCCATCCCACAGAGGATCGCCGCCAGCACCAGGTACGGATTGGCATCCGCCCCGGCCAGCCGGTGCTCGATCCGCAGGTTGCGCGGATCCGACTCGGGAATGCGGATGCACGCGTCGCGGTCCTCGAAGCCCCAGCTTGCGCGGCTGGCGGCGTTGACCATGGCGCCGTAGCGACGAAACGCGTTGTGGTTGGCGGCGAACACCGGCATGCAGTGCGGCAGCAGCGCCAGGCAGCCGGCCACAGCGTGGCGCAGTGGGCGCTGGGCGTCGGCGGCGAGCAGGTTGTTGCCGGCCGGGTCGTAGAGGCTGACATGCACATGCATGCCGCTGCCCGGCGCGTGCAGGTAGGGTTTGCTCATGAACGAGGCACGCAGCCCATGCTTGAGCGCCACGCCACGGGTGCTGCGGCAGAACAGCGCCGCCCAGTCGGCGGCGCGCAGGCCGTCGTCGCAGTGGCCGAAATTGATCTCGAACTGGCCAGGGCCCAGCTCGGCGGTGATGACATTGGCGTCCACTCCCTGGGCGTTGGCGGTCTCGACCATTTCGCGCAGCACATCGGAAAAGCGTGACAGGCGCTCGATATGCATGTTCGGCTGGTCGTCGGCATCGCCACTGGCCGGGTCGCGGGGGAACTGCGGCAGGCCGTCTTTCAGCGCCCGGTCGAACAGGTAGAACTCCAGTTCGAACGCCACCACCGGGCGGATGCCCCGGCGCTCCAGGCGTTGCAGGACACGGGCCAGCACCTCGCGGGGCTCGAATTCGATAGGCGCCGCGGTGCCGTCCGAGGTGATCAACATCTGCCCCAGCGGCTCACGCTCCCAGCTCACCGGTTTCAGCGTGCCGGGTACCAGGCGGCGCGGGGCGTCCGGGTCGCCGTCGTTGAAGCAGTAGTCGCCGATGGGGAACAGCCCGCCCTGCACGCCGAGCAGCACGCAGTTCTGCGGCAGCTTGAGCGGGCTGCCGGCGGCTACCTTTTCCAGCATGTCGATGGGATAGCGCTTGCCGTAGAAGTGCCCAGGGATGTCCAGGCTGAGCAGGTCGACGTAGCGCACCTGCGGGTGTTGGACGCGGAAGGCGCGTACTTCGCTGAGCAGATCGGGGAAGCCTGTTGTACTTGTCATTGGCATGCTCTCAACGGAAGACCCAGAGAACCCGGGTCGTTCGGGCGGTCAGGTTGGCGTAACGGAACTGGCTGTGGGGCGGCAGCTGGAAGCTGTCGTTGGGGTACAGGGTGATCGCATCCTCCTGGCCTTCGAGCCACAGGGTCAGCTCGCCCTCGAGAACGAAACCGCCCTGTTCCGAGCTGTCATCCAGATGCCCTTCGCCACTGCTGGCGCCGGGCGCCAGGTGGCTTTCGAGCATGGCGAAGCGGCCGGTGAGGGTCGGTGAGACCAGCACGTCGGTGACCCCGGCGGCGTAGTACAGGGTGCGCCGCTCACCGGGACGGGTGACCCAGTCGATCGCCCGGGGCGGCACGGCCTGGTAGAAGTAGGTGGTGGGGACCTGCAGCGCCTCGCTGATGGCGGTGAGGTCGGCCACCGTGGGGCGTGACAGGCCGCGCTCGACCTGCGAGAGAAAACCCAGCGAGCGCTTGACCCGACCGGCCAGCTCGTCCAGGGTCAGCCCGCGGTGCTTGCGCAGGTCGCGTACCAGCCGCGCCAGGCTCTGGTTGTCGTCGATCGGTTCAGACATGGTCGCGCATCCTGTACCAGGCCTTGGCGGCCGCTTCCAGCGGCGCGGCCAGCAGGTCGCCGCCGGGGAAGCGGCCATTTTCGATGCCCTGATAAAGCGCGAGCAGGTCGTCGTCACCCAGAATCGCGTCACTGACGGCGCGTGCGCCGGCCAGGGTCGGCAGCACGCCGTGGCCGGAGAATCCTTGCAGCCAGTAGCGTTGGCCCTGACGGCCGATATCCGGGGTGCGCTGGATGCTGCAGTCGATGTGGCCGCCCCAGGCATGTTCGATGGCCACCCCGCGCAGCTGTGGGAACACCCGCTCCAGATAGGGCCGGGTGGCGCTGGCGACGTCCTTGGGGATGCCGCCCAGGTAGGTGCAGCCGCCGCCGAACAGCAGGCGGTGGTCGGGCGTCAGGCGGAAGTAGTCGGGAACGAACTGGTTGTCGATCACGCAGCTGTTGCGCGGCAGCAGCGAGGCGGCGAACTCGGCATCCAGGGGGGCCGTGGCCACCTGGTAGGAGCCCACCGGCAGTAGCCGGCGCGAGAGCGTGCGGTCGAGGCGGTCGATATAGGCATTGCAGGCCAGCACCAGTACGCGACTGCGCACTTCGCCCTGTTCGGTGCGGGCGACGAAGCCGTTGGCGTGTTCGTGGTAGTCGAGCACCTGGCTCTGCTCGTAGATCCGCCCGCCGTTCGCCTCGATCACGCTAGCCAGGCCCTGGGCCAGCTTCAGCGGGTTGAGGTGGGCGCCATTGGGGTCGTACAGCGCGGCCTGGTAACGGGGGCTGTCGATCCACTCGGGCAGTTCGTCGCGGCCGATCAGGCGCAGGCAGTCGTAGCCGAACTTCTCCTGTGCTTCGCGTCGGGCCGCCTCCAGCAGTTTTACCCGGCGCGGCAGCACGGCGGTCCACAGGCTGCCCAGGTGATAGTCGACATCGAAGCCATGACGCTGGGGCAGTTCGCGCAGCTCGCGGGCGGCCCAGCACATGCTGTCCCACAGGCGTCGGCTGCGCTCCAGGCCCAGGGCTCGCTCAAGTGGGGGCATGTCGCACGACCAGCCCAGCAGTGCCTGGCCACCGTTGCGGCCCGAGGCGGCCCAGGCCACCCGGCTGGCTTCCAGCAGGGTCACGCGCTGGCCGGCCAGTGTCAGGCGCAGGGCCGTGTGCAGGCCGCTGAAACCGGCACCGACGATCAGGATGTCGGTGTCATGGGCGCCCTGCAGGGTGGGGCGCAGGGGGATGGTGGCGGGGTAGGTGCGGGCGTAGTAGCTGGCGACGTGCTGGGCGGATTGCTTGAACATGCCGGGGCCTCGTGAAATTTTTTATGATTATTTTCATGAAAAAATAGCAGAGGATTTTCATTGCGCCAGTAGATGGCGCCATCGCGAGGCAAGCCCGCTCCCACGCGCCGAATACAAACAGGCGTGGGAGCGGGCTTGCCCCGCGATTGGAACGCGCTAGGTCGCTGCCTTGCGCCGCGGCTGCCGAGGCTTGCCGGCTACTGTCTTGCCCTTGGCAGCACCCTTGCGCTTCTTCTTCCACGGCGCCGCCGCCTTGCCCGCTGCCGGCCCGCTGATGGTCAGGCGCAGGCCGCTGCAGCGTTGCACCAGCTTGCCCATCCAGGCCGACTGGCGGGTGACGAACTCGTCCAGGCTCATCTCGCCGCTCTGCACCATGTCCAGCGCCTGTTCCCAGATCGCCGTGGTGCCAGGGTCGGCGATGGCCCGAGGCACGGCGTCGATCAGGCTGAAGGCGGCGGGCGTGGCCGACAGGGCCTTGCCGTTCTTGACCAGATAGCCACGGTCGAGCAGGCCCTGGATGATGCTGGCGCGGGTGGCCTCGGTGCCGATGCCGGTGGTTTCCTTGAGCTTCTGTTTAAGTCGAGGGTCGTCGACCAGTTTGGCGACGTTCTTCATTGCCTTGATCAGGTCGCCTTCGGTGAAGGGCTTGGGTGGCTGGGTCCACAGGTCTTTCAGCTGCAGGTCCCGCACTGCGCAGTCCTGGCCTTCGCGCAGCGCTGGCAGCACTTGGGCCGGTGGCGCCTCGCGGCCCTTGGCCGGGGTCAGTGCCTCGGGCAGCGCCCGGCGCCAGCCCGGCTCGACGATCTGCTTGCCCACCGCCCGCAGCGCATGGCCGGCGCAATCGAACTCGGCCTGGGTGCGGTCGTACTCGTGGTTGGGCAGGAACTGCGCCAGGTAGCGGGCGCGGATCAGGGTATACACCGCCTTGTACTTGGGCGGCAGGCGCGCCGGGTCGCTGGCGGCGGCGGTGGGGATGATACCGTGGTGGGCGCTGACCTTCTGGTCGTTCCACGCCCGCGAGCGGCGACCTGGATCCAGGTGCGCCCGCAGCGGCGCGAGGCTGTTGTCGGCCCGTTGCAGGGCGGCGAGGATACCGGCAGCCTCGCCGTGCTGGCTGAGGGGCAGGTAGCCGCTGTCGCTGCGTGGGTAGGTGATGAGCTTGTGGGTTTCGTACAGGGCCTGGGCGATATCCAGGGTCTCCTGGGCGCCGAGGCCGAGCTTCTTCGAGCACACTTCCTGCAGGGTGCCGAGGTCGAAGGGCAGGGGAGCCGCCTCGCGTACTCGTTCGGTGGCGATCTTGCGCACCCGGGCGCTGGCGGCCGCCTGCATGTCGGCGGCGGCCTGCTGGGCCAGGTCCTGCTTCAGGCAGCGGCCCTGGTCGTCGCAGGCGTCTTCCGGCGCACGCCACTGGGCGTTGAACACGCTGCCGGCGCTTTCCAGCTGCACCTCGATGGCCCAGAAGGGCACCGGCACGAAGTCGGCGATGCTGCGGTCGCGGTCCACCACCAGGCGCAGCGTCGGTGTCTGCACCCGTCCCACCGGCAGCACGCCCTGGTAGCCGGACTGGCGGCCGAGCAGGGTGAACAGGCGGCTCATGTTCATGCCGATCAGCCAGTCGGCGCGTGAGCGGCCAAGGGCCGAATGGTACAGGCTGAAGGTCTCCTGGCCCGGCAGCAGGCGGCCGAGTGCCTTGCGGATCGAGGCGTCGTCCAGTGCCGACAGCCACAGGCGCTGGATCGGTCCCCGGTAGCGGCAATGCTCGACCAGCTCCCGGGCGATCATCTCGCCCTCGCGGTCGGCGTCGGTGGCGATCACCAGCTCGCGGGCCTCGCCGAGCAGACGCTTGACTGCCTTGTACTGGCTGGCGGTTTTGGGCTTGACCGTCATCTTCCACTTCTCCGGGATGATCGGCAGGTCCTCGAGGGCCCAGCGCTTGTAGCGCTCGTCGTAGCTGTCCGGCGGGGCGGTCTCGAGCAGGTGGCCGATGCACCAGGTCACGCAGACATCGGTTCCTTGCCAGCAGCCGTCGCCACGACGCTGGGCGCCGAGGACCTTGGCGATGTCTTTTGCCTGGGAGGGTTTTTCGCAGAGGAAGAGGCGCATGGCCGAAACGCTTGATCGCGGAAGATGGGCACTAGGATGCGCAAGCCAGGGCGTGCAGGCAAGCTTTATCTGTATGCATGTACAGGTTTTTCGCCCGCATGTTTGGCAGGGTAGCCACCCCTTGGGGTTGGACGAGTCGGCAAATGCGTGCCAGCTTTGCCTTTCGCCCGCCAGTCGTGTCACTGGACGATGTCGCTGGGGTGTCCTTCCTACAATAACAACAGGGATGTAAACCAATGCCCGTTTTCGATTACCGACAGCTCGACAGCACTGCCTCTTCCGCGCTCTACAAAGATGCCATGGCCCTGGCCACCTATGCCTACCATGGTATCGACGATGGCTTCAGCGCCGGCTACCAGAAGTACGGCTTCGGTCTGGGCCTGCCGGCCACCCTGGTCAAGGCGCTGATCGGCGGCACCGACAGCCAGGGCGTGATCCCCGGCATCCCCTGGAACCCCGACTCCGAAGCCCGCGCCCTGGCCCAGGTCAAGGCCGCCGGCTGGACGCCGATCAGCGCGGCGCAGCTGGGCTACCAGGGCAAGACCGACGGCCGTGGCACCTTCCACGGCGAAGCGCCGGGCTACACCTCGGCGCAGGTGGAAATCCTCGGCCGCTACGATGCCGCCGGCCAGCTCAGCGGCATCGGCATCGCCTTCCGCGGCACCAGCGGGCCGCGCGAGAACCTGCTGGGCGACACCATCGGCGATGCCATCAACGACCTGCTGGCGGCGATCGGCCCGGCTGGCTATGCCCGTGATTACGCCGGCAACGCCTTTGGCAAGTTGCTTGCCGATGTGGCGGCCTTTGCCAAGGCCAACGGTCTGAGTGGCGCCGATGTTACCGTCAGTGGTCACAGCCTCGGCGGCCTGGCGGTCAACAGCCTGGCCGACCTGAGCGGCTCGCGCTGGGGCGGTTTCTACCAGGATGCGCGCTACGTCGCCTTCGCCTCGCCGACCCAGGCCGCCGATGCCAGCAAGGTGCTCAATATCGGCTATGAGAACGATCCGGTGTTCCGCGTGCTCGACGGCACCTCGGCGACCTGGGGTACCCTGGGCGTGCACGATGGTGCCAAGGCCTCGGCCACCAACAACATCGTCAACTTCAACGACCACTATGCCTCCGACGCCTGGAACCTGCTGCCGTTCTCCATCGGCAACATCGCCACCTGGCTGTCGCACCTGCCGACGGCCTATGCCGATGGCCTTGGCCGGGTGCTGGGCTCGTCGTTCTATCAATGGACCAGCCGCGACTCGACCATCGTGGTCAGCAACCTGTCCGATGTCACCCGTGGCTCGACCTGGGTCGAGGACCTCAACCGCAATGCCGAGCCGCACAAGGGCAGCACCTTCATCATCGGCTCAGAGCAGGACGATCTGATCCATGGCGGGCGCGGCAACGACTACCTCGAAGGGCGGGCCGGCAACGACACCTTCCGCGATGACGGCGGCTTCAACCTGATCGATGGCGGCGCCGGTCATGACACCCTGAAGCTGCAGGACGCCCTGGCCAACCTGAGCATCGCCCGGGACGGCGAGGGCACGCTGTACGTGCGCGATGGCCAGGGCGGCATCAGCCTGGTGCGCAATGTCGAGAACCTGGTGAGCAAGGAGTCGAGCCTGCTGATCTTCAGCAAGGAGGTCAGCCACGGGGTGGCGGCGCAAGGTCTGTTCGAGAGCGGCAAGGTCACGCCCTATGCGTCCTCGCTCAATGGTACCCAGGCCGGCGATCAGCTGGTGGCGGGCAATCAGGGCCAATGGTTGTTCGGCCTGGGCGGTGACGATCGGCTGCAGGGCGGCGCCGGCAATGACGTGCTGGTGGGTGGCGCGGGCAACGATGTGCTCATTGGCGGCGCGGGGCGCGACACCTTCCTGTTCAGTGAGCATTTCGGCCAGGACCGGGTGCTGGACTTCACCGGGCAGGACCGGCTGGTGTTCATCGGTGTGGATGGTGGTACGGCGACGCCGGACTGGCGTGCCCATGCCAGCCAGGTTGGCGATGACCTGGTGCTGAAGTTCGGCGGGGACAGCGTGACGCTGGTGGGGATCTCTGCTCAGGGGGTGGGGGATGGGCAGATCGTGATTGCCTGAGGGGGCGGGCGTAACCCTGTAGGAGCGGCCTTGTGCCGCGAAAGGGCCGCATAGCGGCCCCGGCGATCTTTGCGCCAACGCTGAAATCCTGGGGCTGCTATGCAGCCCTTTCGCGGCACAAGGCCGCTCCTACAAAGAGTAGGCAGCCAACCTGGTGGCTCAGGCCATCTCGCGCGAGTCGCGAACCATGTCCACGTGCGGGATGCCGGCCTCGAGGAACTCCTCGCTGACCACGCGGAACCCCAGGCGCTCGTAGAACGGCGTGGCGTGTACCTGGGCGCTGAGCATCTGCTGCTTGAGGTCGCGGTTCTGCGCCTCGACGATCACCGCGCGCATCAGCGCGTCGCCCACGTTCAGGCCGCGCCAGTCCTTGAGCACCGAGACCCGGCCAATCGTGCCGTCGGGCAGCAGGCGGGCGGTACCGATCGGGTAGTCGCCCTCCATGGCCAGGAAGTGCACGGCGGTCGGGTCTTCTGCGTCGAATTCCAGCTCCGGCGGCACGTGCTGCTCGGCGACGAACACGGCGCTGCGGATGCGGTGGATGTCGGCGTTGTCCTTGTGCCAGTCGGCCAGTCGAACACTGATCTTATTCATCGGCGAATCCCAGGCTGCCTTGCATGACCAGCTGTTGTACCAGCATCAGACCGTCTTCGTCCTGCAGCCACTGGCCAAGGTTGTCGATGTGCAAGGCATCGGCGGCGCACACCAGCTTAAGCAGTTCGCGCAGTTTGGCTGGCAGCGGGCAACTGCGCCCGCTGGCGAACAGCATCAGGTCGTCGTTGAGCTCGGACCAGGCCATGCGTGCGCTTGGGTTGCGGATCAGCACGGCGCCCTGTTCGAGATAGTTGATCAGGTCCTGCTCGCTCAGCTCTTCACCGACAACCTGCTCGGGATAACGCGGCTCGGTCATGAACTGGCCGAACCATGTCAGCAGCAGGTCCTTGTCGGCCATGTGCTTGTCGATCAGCGCCTTGAGGCGGTCGAGGGCATCATGCTGGATCTGGTGCGGGTCGCTGACCGGCTGGGCGTCGGCGTCGCTGTAGCGCTCCTCATCGGGCAGGAACTGGCCGAGGAAGTCGGTGAAGTGGGTCAGCACTTCGGCGGCGCTCGGGGCGCGGAAGCCCACGGAGTAGGTCAGGCACTCGCTCTCGGCAACGCCGTAGTGGGCCAGGCGCGGCGGCAGGTAGAGCATGTCGCCCGGCTCCAGGGTCCACTCCTCGCTCTGCTCGAAGTCGGCCAGGATGCGCAGGTCAGCGTGGTCGATCAGCGCGCTGTCGCTGTTGCACATCTGCCCGACTTTCCAGTTGCGCGTGCCGTCGCCCTGCAGCAGGAACACGTCGTAGTTGTCGAAGTGCGGGCCGACGCTGCCGCCGGGCGCCGCGTAGCTGATCATCACATCGTCGATGCGCCAGCTGGGCAGGAAACGGAACTCTTCGAGCAGCTCGGCGACTTCCGGCACGAACTGGTCAACCGCCTGCACCAGCAGGGTCCAGTCGCGCTCGGGCAGGTCGGCGAAGGCGTCCTCGGCGAACGGGCCGCGGCGCAGCTCCCACGGGCGCTCGCCGTGCTCTAGCACCAGGCGCGACTCGACTTCTTCTTCCAGGGCCAGGCCGGCCAACTCGTCGGCGTCGATGGGGCTGACGAAGTCGGGGAAGGCCTGACGCACCAGCAGTGGCTTCTTCTGCCAGTAGTCGCGCAGGAATTCACGGGCCGTAAGGCCGCCCAACAGTTGCAGTGGAGTATCAGAATTCATGTTCAACCTATTGAAAAAACTTGGTTTTCGTACGGGAATAAAAACGCCCGGCCAGGCCGGGCGTTAGGCGCGGGGCACAGGTCAGATGCGTTTGGCCTGGGCTACCGCGTTGCCGATGTAGGTGGCAGGAGTCAGTTGCTTGAGCTCGGCCTTGGCTTCGGCCGGCATGTCCAGGCCGTCGATGAAGGTCAGCAGCGCTTCAGGGGTGATGCCCTTGCCACGGGTCAGCTCCTTGAGCTTCTCGTAGGGGTTCTCGATGTTGAAGCGGCGCATCACGGTCTGGATCGGCTCGGCCAGGACTTCCCAGCAGGCGTCCAGGTCGGCGGCGATGCGGGCGGCGTTGACTTCCAGCTTGCCGATGCCCTTCAGGCTGGCTTCATAGGCGATGACGCTGTGGGCGAAGCCCACGCCCAGGTTGCGCAGCACGGTGGAGTCGGTCAGGTCGCGCTGCCAGCGCGAGATCGGCAGCTTGCTGGCCAGGTGCTGGAACAGTGCGTTGGCGATCCCCAGGTTGCCTTCGGAGTTCTCGAAGTCGATCGGGTTGACCTTGTGCGGCATGGTCGAGGAGCCGATTTCGCCGGCGACGGTCTTCTGCTTGAAGTAGCCCAGCGAGATATAGCCCCAGACGTCACGGTCGAAGTCGATGAGGATGGTGTTGAAGCGGGCGATGGCGTCGAACAGCTCGGCGATGTAGTCGTGCGGCTCGATCTGGGTGGTGTAGGGGTTGAACACCAGGCCCAGCTCGTCCTCGATGAAGGCGCGGGCATTGGCTTCCCAGTCGATCTGCGAGTAGGCCGACAGGTGGGCGTTGTAGTTGCCCACGGCGCCGTTGATCTTGCCCAGCAGCGGCACGGCGGCCACCTGGGCGATCTGGCGCTCCAGGCGGTAGACGACGTTGGCCAGCTCTTTGCCCAGGGTGGTCGGCGAGGCCGGCTGGCCGTGGGTGCGCGACAGCATCGGCACGTCGGCGTGGGCGTGGGCCAGGGCGCGGATGGATTCGGCGATCTGGCGCATCAGCGGCAGCAGCACGTCGTCACGGCCGGCGCGCAGCATCAGGGCGTGGGACAGGTTGTTGATGTCCTCGCTGGTGCAGGCGAAGTGGATGAACTCGCTGACCTTGGCCAGCTCAGGCAGTTGAGCCGCTTGCTCCTTGAGCAGGTACTCGATGGCCTTGACGTCGTGGTTGGTGGTGCGCTCGATTTCCTTGACGCGTTCGGCGTGCTCGAGCTTGAAATCGGTGGCCAGGCTGTCCAGCACGGCGTTGGCTTCGGCGGAGAACGCCGGCACTTCGCCGATCTGCGGGTGGGCGGCCAGGCGCTGCAGCCAGCGTACTTCGACCAGGGCGCGGAAACGGATCAGGCCGAATTCGCTGAAGATGGGGCGCAGGGCCTGGGTTTTGCCGGCATAACGGCCGTCTACAGGGGAAACCGCAGTGAGCGAGGAGAGCTGCATGGGGTGTTCTCGGACAGTCAGGCTTTTGGAAGGGCGCATATCATACATGAAAAACGCGCCCGAGTCGGGTGGCTGACCAAAGGTCGGGCCTGTGAATCATGTCGCAATACCCTGTGTAGGAGCGGCCTTGTGCCGCGAAAGGGGCGCGCAGCGGCCCCAGAACCTTCGCCCCGGCACAGATTGCCGGGGCTGCTGCGCAGCCCTTTCGCGGCACAAGGCCGCTCCTACACAGGGCGCAGTTTCAATCAGCGGTACGCATCATCCCGTACAGTTCATTGAGCAACTTGCGGCGGCTGAACACCAGTTGCCAGCGGTGTCCGCCCAGCTGTCGCCACAGGCGCGCGGCACGGATGCCGGCCAGCAGCAGGGCGCGGATCTTCGAGGCATTGCTGGCCTGCTGCAGGAAACGCATGTCGCCGTGCACCTGGATACGCTGGCGCAAGGTGCTCAGGGTGTCCTGATACAAGGCTCCGCTGGAAGCGATGACGTTTTCATGAACCAGGCCGAAATGCTCGGCCTGGGACTGGATCTGCGGCAGGCGGTTGCCGATGGTGTCGAGCAGGTCGCCACGCTTGTTCAACTGGCGCTCCAGGCCCAGCATCGACAGGGCATAGCGCAGCGGTTCGCGCTGCAGGCTGCTGGGGTCGCGCTCCAGGGCGCCGACCAGCGCGCGGTAGCCGTCGCGCAGGTTGAGGTCGTCGCCGCCGAATACCTCCAGGGTGTCCTTCGGGTCGCGCACCAGCAGGCTGCCGAGCATGCAGCCGATATTGGCTTCGCTGGCCTGGCCGGTGCGGGCGATGCGGTCGACCAGCACCGCGGCCTGGAACACGCCGCCCAGGGCGATCAACTGCTCCTGGAGGTTGTTCATCGGCGCGGGCTCCATGGCTCGGCGATCTCGATCACGCCGCCGCCCAGGCACACCTCGCCGTCATAGAATACCACCGACTGACCCGGGGTGACGGCGCGCTGCGGCTCGTCGAACACGGCACGGTAGCCGCTTTCGGTGCGTTCCAGGGTGCATTGCTGGTCGCCCTGGCGGTAGCGCACCTTGGCGGTCAGGCGGCGCGGGCTGGACAGGTCGATCGGGTTGACCCAGAAGATCTCCGAGGCCAGCAGGGCGCGGGAGAACAGCCACGGGTGCTCGTTGCCCTGGCCGACCACCAGCACGTTGCGCGAGAGGTCTTTCTCCAGCACGTACCACGGCTCGTCGCCGGCGTCTTTCAGGCCACCGATGCCCAGGCCCTGGCGCTGGCCTATGGTGTGGTACATCAGGCCATGGTGCTGGCCGATCACTTCACCTTCGGTGGTCTGGATCTCGCCGGGTTGGGCCGGCAGGTACTGCTTGAGGAAATCGCTGAAGCGGCGCTCGCCGATGAAGCAGATACCGGTGGAGTCCTTCTTCTTGGCGGTGGCCAGGCCGTGTTTCTCGGCGATGGCGCGCACCTCGGGCTTTTCCAGCTCGCCGACCGGGAACAGGGTGCGGGCGATTTCCTTGCCGCCGACGGCGTGCAGGAAGTAGCTCTGGTCCTTGTTCGGGTCCAGGCCCTTGAGCAGCTCGGTCAGCTCGCCTGTGTCGCGGCGGCGCACATAGTGGCCGGTGGCGATCAGGTCGGCGCCCAGGGACAGGGCGTAGTCGAGGAACGCCTTGAACTTGATCTCGCGGTTGCAGAGGATGTCCGGGTTGGGCGTGCGGCCGGCCTTGTACTCCTCGAGGAAGTGCTCGAACACGTTGTCCCAGTATTCGGCGGCGAAGTTGGCGGTGTGCAGCTTGATGCCGATGCGGTCGCACACGGCCTGGGCGTCGGCCAGGTCTTCGCGGGCGGTGCAGTATTCGGTGCCGTCGTCCTCTTCCCAGTTCTTCATGAACAGACCTTCCACCTGGTAGCCCTGCTCGATGAGCAGAAGGGCGGAGACGGAAGAGTCCACGCCGCCGGACATGCCGACGATGACGCGGGTCTTGGCGGGGTCTTTGAGTGCTGGGCTGGTCATGGCTACCGGTGTGTATCAGAGGGGAAAAACGCCGATTCTATCAAACCCGCGGGCTGGCGTCAGTCGCGCAGCAGATCGAGGCTATGCAGCGGGCCTGCGAGGTAGTCGTCGAGGCAGCGCGGTACCAGCTCGCTGCGCCAGCGCGACGGCTCGGCCAGCAGTTCGTCGCGGGTCAGCCACACGGCGCGGACAATGTCGCTGTCCAACGCCAGGTCGGCATGATGGCGCACGGGGCGGGCGGCGAAGCAGATGCGCTGGTAGGTGACGCCGTTGCTCGGGGCGGTATAGAGGTAGATGCCGACCACGCCGGTGAGCTCGACCTCCCAGGCGGTTTCCTCGAGGGTTTCGCGCAGGGCCGCCTGGGTGATGGTTTCGTTGGCTTCGAGGTGGCCGGCGGGTTGATTGAATACGTGCTGGCCGGCCTTGAATTCCTCGACGAAGAGGAACTTGCCGTCGTGTTCGACGATGGTGGCGACGGTGATGTGGGGTTGCCAGGTCATGTGCGATTCCTATGGTAGGCGCGGGCCTTGTAGGAGCGGCCTTGTGCCGCGAATGGGCCGCAAGGCGGCCCCGGCAATGTTTGTTGCGAAGCTGAAAATCCGGGGCCGCTTCGCAGCCCATTCGCGGCACAAGGCCGCTCCTACAAGGGGCCGTTTCTGCGCTGCAGAAAGCACAAACCCCGGTGCGTGGCCGGGGTCTGTGCTGTTACGTCAAGCGAACCTTACAGGGCGGCAATGGCGCTGTTCAGGGTCTGGCTTGGGCGCATCACCTTGGCGGTCAGCTCGGCATCCGGGGCGTAGTAGCCACCGATGTCGGCCGGCTTGCCCTGGACGGCGTTGAGCTCGGCGACGATGGTCGCCTCGTTCTCGCTCAGGGTCTTGGCCAGCGGGGCGAAGCGCGCCTGCAGGGCGGCGTCGTCGGTTTGGGCGGCCAGTGCTTCTGCCCAGTACAGGGTCAGGTAGAAGTGGCTGCCACGGTTGTCGATACCGCCGACCTTGCGCGAAGGCGACTTGTTGGTGTCGAGGAACTTGCCGGTAGCCTGGTCCAGGGTGTTGGCCAGGACCTTGGCGCGCGGGTTGTCGTAGGTGTTGCCCAGGTGCTCCAGGGAGGCGGCCAGGGCCAGGAACTCACCCAGCGAGTCCCAGCGCAGGAAGTTCTCTTCGACCAGCTGCTGCACGTGCTTCGGTGCCGAACCGCCGGCACCGGTCTCGAACAGGCCACCGCCGTTCATCAGCGGGACGATCGACAGCATCTTGGCGCTGGTGCCCAGCTCCATGATCGGGAACAGGTCGGTCAGGTAGTCGCGCAGCACGTTGCCGGTCACCGAGATGGTGTCCTTGCCTTCGCGGATGCGGGCCAGGGAGAACTTGATGGCGTCGACCGGGGCCAGGATGCGGATGTCCAGGCCGGAGGTGTCGTGATCCTTAAGGTACTGTTGCACCTTCTCGATCATCACGCCGTCGTGGGCGCGGGCCGGGTCCAGCCAGAACACCGCCGGGGTGTTGCTCAGGCGGGCGCGGTTGACGGCCAGCTTGACCCAGTCCTGGATCGGCGCGTCCTTGGTCTGGCACATGCGGAAGATGTCACCGGCTTCGACGTTTTGCTCAAGAACGACCTTGCCCTTGCCATCGACCACGCGCACGACGCCGTCGGCCTTGATCTGGAAGGTCTTGTCGTGGGAACCGTATTCTTCGGCTTTTTGCGCCATCAGGCCGACGTTCGGCACGCTGCCCATGGTGGTCGGGTCGAAGGCGCCGTTGGCCTTGCAGTCTTCGATGGTGGCCTGGTAGATGCCGGCGTAGCAGCGGTCCGGGATGATCGCCTTGGCGTCCTGCAGTTCACCGGCGGTGTTCCACATCTTGCCCGAGTCGCGGATCATCGCAGGCATCGAGGCGTCGACGATGACGTCGCTCGGTACGTGCAGGTTGGTGATGCCCTTGTCCGAATTGACCATGGCCAGGGCCGGGCGAACGGCGTACAGGGCCTGGATGTCGGCTTCGATCTCGGCTTGCTTTTCAGCAGGCAGGTCCTTGATGCGGGCGTACAGGTCGCCGATGCCGTTGTTGGCGTTGAAGCCGACTTCGGCCAGGGCGGCGGCGTGCTTGGCCAGCACGTCGTTGTAGAACTCTTCGACGATCACGCCGAACATGATCGGGTCGGAGACCTTCATCATGGTGGCTTTCAGGTGCACCGACAGCAGCACGCCGGAGGCCTTGGCATCGGCGATCTGCTCGGCGATGAAGGCTTTCAGGGCCTTGCGGCTCAGGGTGGCGCAGTCGATGACTTCGGCGGCCTTGACTGCGGTTTTTTCTTTCAGGACGGTGGTGCTGCCGTCTTTACCGACCAGTTCGATGCGCAGGCTGTCGTCAGCCTCGATCAGCGCGGCTTTTTCGCTGCCGTAGAAGTCGCCCTGGGTCATGTGGGCAACGTGCGACTTGGAGTCGGCGGCCCAGGCGCCCATCTTGTGCGGGTGCTTGCGGGCGTAGTTCTTGACCGACAGCGGGGCGCGGCGGTCGGAGTTGCCTTCGCGCAGGACCGGGTTCACGGCGCTGCCCTTGATGCGGTCGTAGCGGGCGCGGGATTCTTTTTCCTCGGCGCTGGCCGGCTCGTCGGCGTAGTCGGGGATGTTGAAGCCCTTGGCTTGCAGCTCCTTGATCGCGGCCTTCAGCTGGGGAACCGAAGCGGAGATGTTCGGCAGCTTGATGATATTGGCTTCAGGGGTGGTGGCCAGCTGGCCCAGTTCCGCCAGGTGATCGCCTACCTGCTTACCTGCGCCCAGTTGCTCCGGGAAGGCGGCAAGGATACGGCCGGCCAGGGAGATGTCGCGGGTTTCGACGGCGATGTCGGCCGAAGCGGTGAAGGCCTCGACGATCGGCAGCAGCGAGTAGGTGGCGAGGGCGGGGGCTTCGTCGGTGAAGGTGTAGATGATCTTGGAACGGGTGGGCATGCGGGTTAACTCTCTATGTGCTGAGCGTACTCGAGTCTCGAGGTGCGCAGGGTAGGCGCTTCGCCCTGGCGACGCCATGAGCGGAAAGTCGAGAGGCTGCGAGCGGTGATGGTGGATGCATCAGTCGAGCGTCAAGTGCTGGGCCGCGGTAACAACCCAGGCTTTGTGGTCATTCATGACCAAGGGCGAGCCGCATTTTCCTAGGGTTCGCCCCGATGACCCTATGGTCGCGCCGGAGTATATCAAACCCTTTGGGCTATTCAGCAAGGCGAAGTGGTATCAGCGCATTTATAAGACCAAAGACGTAGGAGCAATGTGGCGTGTTGCCGCAGGCTTGGGCGGTGAAACACACCCAGTTCTTTGGTGGTCGACGTGGGAGCGGGCTTGACCCGCGATGCGTGCGCCGCAGTGCGTGGCACCGGCTTCGCCGGTGTTCGCGGGGCAAGCCCGCTCCCACGTGGTGCTTGCAGGGATGGCGATCCAGATCGGCGAGCGTACCTTGCAGGTCGGCAGATGTGGTTTAGGCTCAGTGGATCGCACGATTTCCAATCACCCCAGGAAAAGCGGAGTAGTGCAGCATGGGATACCAGAAAATCAAGGTTCCGTCTGATGGTGCCAAGATCACCGTCAATGCAGACCATTCGCTCAATGTTCCCGACAACCCCATCATTCCCTACATCGAAGGCGACGGTATCGGCGTGGATGTCTCGCCGGTGATGATCAAGGTGGTTGATGCCGCCGTGCAGAAAGCCTACGGCGGCAAGCGCAAGATCGCCTGGATGGAAGTGTACGCCGGCGAGAAAGCCACCCAGGTCTACGACCAGGACACCTGGTTGCCCCAGGAGACCCTGGATGCGGTGAAGGATTATGTCGTGTCGATCAAGGGGCCGCTGACCACCCCGGTCGGTGGCGGCATCCGTTCGCTCAACGTGGCCCTGCGCCAGCAGCTCGACCTTTATGTGTGCCTGCGTCCGGTGGTCTGGTTCCAGGGCGTGCCGAGCCCGGTGAAAAAGCCGGGGGACGTCGACATGGTGATCTTCCGCGAGAACTCCGAGGACATCTATGCCGGCATCGAGTGGAAGGCCGGCTCGCCCGAGGCGAACAAGGTGATCAAGTTCCTCAAGGAGGAGATGGGCGTCACCAAGATCCGCTTCGACCAGGACTGCGGCATCGGCGTCAAGCCGGTCTCGAAGGAGGGCACCAAGCGCCTGGTACGCAAGGCGTTGCAGTATGTGGTGGACAACGACCGCAAGTCGCTGACCCTGGTGCACAAGGGCAACATCATGAAATTCACCGAAGGGGCCTTCAAGGATTGGGGCTACGAGGTGGCGCGCGACGAGTTCGGCGCCGAGCTGCTCGATGGCGGCCCGTGGATGAAGTTCAGGAACCCGAGAACCGGCCGTGAGGTGGTCGTCAAGGATGCCATCGCCGACGCCATGCTCCAGCAGATCCTGCTGCGTCCGGCCGAGTACGATGTGATCGCCACCCTCAACCTCAACGGCGACTACCTGTCCGACGCGCTGGCGGCGGAAGTGGGCGGGATCGGCATCGCGCCGGGGGCCAACCTGTCGGACACCGTGGCCATGTTCGAGGCCACCCACGGCACCGCGCCGAAGTACGCCGGCAAGGACCAGGTCAACCCGGGGTCGGTGATTCTGTCGGCCGAAATGATGCTGCGGCACATGGGCTGGACCGAGGCGGCCGACTTGATCATCAAGGGCACCAATGGCGCCATCGCGGCCAAGACCGTGACCTACGACTTCGAGCGCCTGATGGACGGCGCGACCCTGGTCGGTAGCTCGGGCTTTGGCGAGGCGCTGATCAAGCACATGTAAGCGGGGCAAAAAAACCGGTCGCCTCTTTTATTAAAGGGGCGACCGGTTTTTTCGTTTACCGGCAGGCAGGTCGGGGATCAGACTTCGACGGTGTTGCCCGGGTTCGTCGCGCTGGCCTGGACGCTGCTGGTGGCGCTTCTGATGTCGGTCGCGTGCAGCCCTTTGGGGCCCTGGATGATCTCGAAGTTCACGGCTTGGCCTGCTTTCAGCGTCTTGTAACCGTCCATCTGGATCGCTGAATAATGGGCGAACAGATCATCAGTCTTGCCGTCCTCGTTGATGAATCCGTAGCCCTTGGCATTGTTGAACCACTTGACTTTACCGCTTGCCATCCCTATGTCCCTCTGCAAAGGACTCCATCACTGGAGTATCATCCACTTCATCCGCATACGAACCTTGCGAGAAAATCTGGTTGACTGCGCGGATCTTTATCGACCACGGTGGGTTCTTATTGGTTGTAACACCGTTTTGCCGATAGTCAAGGTCAGCCGGCGCCCGCGCCGGAAGTGGCCTGCGCGGTCAACCCACAACCTTAACCTGTCGCTCATGATGAAATTCTTTCCATGCATGTACCCAGTGAGATTCGACTAACATTCAATCAGGATCGCCCGCAGTCGAACGAGGACGGGCATGAGGACGATGGCGCCGGCCTTGCGGTCCAGGAGGCCAAGCCGATCCTGCAGGCGCCACCGATGTACAAGGTGGTTTTGTTCAACGATGACTACACGCCAATGGATTTCGTCGTCGAAGTGCTCGAGACGTTCTTCAATCTGAACCGCGAGCTGGCAACGAAGATCATGCTGACCGTCCATACCGAAGGGCGGGCAGTATGCGGATTGTTTACCCGTGACATCGCCGAGACAAAGGCCATGCAGGTCAACCAATACGCCAGGGAAAGCCAGCATCCGCTACTCTGTGAAATCGAGAAGGACGGTTAATCGCCGACCACTTGGGTATGAGGTGAAGCTATGTTAAACCGCGAGCTCGAAGTCACCCTCAATCTGGCCTTCAAGGAGGCTCGTTCGAAGCGTCATGAGTTCATGACCGTCGAACATCTGCTGCTGGCACTCCTTGACAATGAGGCTGCCGCGACCGTTCTGCGCGCCTGTGGCGCCAATCTCGACAAACTCAAGCACGACCTGCAGGAGTTCATCGATTCGACCACCCCGCTGATCCCCGTGCATGACGAGGACCGCGAGACGCAACCGACCCTGGGCTTCCAGCGTGTGCTGCAGCGTGCCGTGTTCCACGTGCAGAGTTCCGGCAAGCGCGAAGTGACCGGCGCCAACGTGCTGGTGGCGATCTTCAGCGAACAGGAAAGCCAGGCGGTGTTCCTGCTCAAGCAGCAGAGCGTGGCGCGCATCGACGTCGTCAACTACATCGCCCACGGCATCAGCAAGGTGCCGGGCCACGGTTCGCACAGCGAGAGCGAGCAGGACATGCAGGACGAGGAGGGCGGCGAAGCGTCGTCTTCCAGCAACCCGCTGGACGCCTATGCCAGCAACCTCAACGAACTGGCCCGGGCCGGGCGCATCGACCCGTTGGTCGGGCGTGAGCAGGAAGTCGAGCGCGTGGCGCAGATCCTCGCCCGCCGGCGCAAGAACAACCCGCTGCTGGTCGGTGAGGCCGGCGTGGGCAAGACCGCCATCGCCGAAGGCCTGGCCAAGCGCATTGTCGATGGCCAGGTGCCCGACCTGCTGGCACAGAGCGTGGTCTACTCGCTCGATCTGGGCGCGCTGTTGGCAGGTACCAAGTACCGCGGCGACTTCGAAAAGCGCTTCAAGGCGCTGCTCGGCGAGCTGAAAAAACGTCCGCAGGCCATCCTGTTCATCGACGAGATCCACACCATCATCGGCGCCGGCGCGGCTTCCGGTGGTGTGATGGATGCGTCCAACCTGCTCAAGCCACTGTTGTCATCCGGTGAGATCCGTTGCATCGGTTCCACCACCTTCCAGGAGTTCCGCGGCATCTTCGAGAAGGATCGCGCCCTGGCGCGGCGCTTCCAGAAGGTCGACGTCACCGAACCGTCGGTGGAGGACACCGTGGGCATCCTGCGCGGGCTCAAGGGCCGCTTCGAGAGCCACCACAACATCGAGTACAGCGACGAGGCCCTGCGCGCCGCCGCCGAACTGGCCTCGCGCTACATCAATGACCGGCACATGCCGGACAAGGCCATCGACGTGATCGACGAGGCTGGCGCCTACCAGCGCCTGCAGCCGGAAGCCAATCGGGTCAAGCGCATCGACGTGCCGCAGGTCGAGGACATCGTCGCCAAGATCGCGCGGATTCCGCCGAAGCACGTCACCAGCTCCGACAAGGAGCTGCTGCGCAACCTCGAGCGTGACCTGAAGCTGACCGTGTTCGGCCAGGATGCGGCGATCGACTCGCTGGCCACCGCCATCAAGCTGTCCCGTGCCGGCCTCAAG
Organism: Pseudomonas sp. DVZ6; assembly: GCF_024259445.1. Lineage (NCBI taxonomy): Bacteria > Pseudomonadati > Pseudomonadota > Gammaproteobacteria > Pseudomonadales > Pseudomonadaceae > Pseudomonas > Pseudomonas sp. DVZ6. The sequence continues at coordinate 115,622 of NZ_JANCLM010000011.1, read as the reverse complement.
GCACCGGACAAGCCGGTCGGCTCGTTCCTGTTCGCCGGCCCCACCGGCGTGGGCAAGACCGAGGCCGCCCGCCAGCTGGCCAAGGCCCTGGGCGTGGAACTGGTGCGCTTCGACATGTCCGAGTACATGGAGCGGCACACCGTGTCGCGCCTGATCGGTGCGCCGCCCGGCTATGTCGGGTTCGATCAGGGTGGTCTGCTGACCGAGGCCATCACCAAGCAACCGCACTGCGTGCTGCTGCTCGACGAGATCGAGAAGGCCCACCCGGAAGTCTTCAACCTGCTGCTGCAGGTAATGGACCACGGCACCCTGACCGACAACAACGGGCGCAAGGCGGACTTCCGCAACGTGATCCTGATCATGACCACCAACGCCGGCGCCGAAACCGCCGCGCGGGCCTCGATCGGCTTCACCCATCAGGACCACTCGTCCGATGCGATGGAGGTCATCCGCAAGAGCTTCACGCCGGAGTTCCGCAACCGCCTGGACACCATCATCCAGTTCGGCCGCCTGTCCCACGAGACGATCAAGAGCATCGTCGACAAGTTCCTCATCGAACTGCAGGCGCAGCTGGAAGACAAGCGTGTGCTGCTGGAGGTCACCGACGCCGCCCGCGGCTGGCTGGCGGCCTCGGGCTACGACGTGCAGATGGGCGCGCGGCCGATGGCGCGGCTGATCCAGGACAAGATCAAGCGGCCGCTGGCCGAGGAGATCCTGTTCGGCGAGCTGGCCGAGCACGGTGGTGTGGTGCACATCGACCTGCGCGATGGCGAGCTGGTGTTCGATTACGAGACCACGGCCGAGGTCGCGTAACGACCATCGCGGGGCAAGTCGCATCGGCGCACCGCCGCTCCCACGCCAGCAGAAACTGGCGTGGGAGCGGGCTTGCCCCGCGATGCTTTTCAGCGCCCACAAAAAAGCCCGGCACATTGGCCGGGCTTTTTCATGGCTTGAGCTTAGCGCGCACGGTAGGTGATGCGGCCCTTGCTCAGGTCGTACGGCGTCAGTTCGACGCGGACCTTGTCGCCAGTGAGAATACGGATGTAGTTCTTGCGCATCTTGCCAGAGATGTGCGCGGTAACGACGTGCCCGTTTTCCAACTCCACGCGGAACATGGTGTTGGGCAGGGTGTCGACGACAGTGCCTTCCATTTCGAAGCTGTCTTCTTTCGACATGCAGTAAAGCCCTCGGTATCCAGTGATGGCCCGACGCACGACTGCACCGGGCAAAAAAGTGGCGTGGATTATGCCCGAAATTTGTGTTTCAAGCCAATGTCTTTCAGTTGAGGCTGACCCAGCGCTGGTTGATCAGCAGTTCGATGGGGCGGTACTGGGTCTTGTAGTTCATCTTCTTGCAGTTCTTGATCCAGTAACCGAGGTACACCGCCTCGAGGTCCTGGCGCAGGGCCTCGGTGATCTGCCAGAGGATGGCGTAGCGCCCCAGGCTGCGGCGTTCCTCCTCGGGTTCATAGAAGGTGTACACCGCCGACAGGCCGTTGGGCAGCAGGTCGCACACCGCCACGGCCAGCAGCCGGCCCTCCAGGCGGAACTCGTAGAACCAGCAGAACGGCAGGTCGCGGACCAGGAAGGTGGAGAACTGGTCGCGGCTGGGCGGGTACATGTCGCCGTCGGCGTGGCGTTGCTCGATATAGCGCCGGTACAGGTCGAAGTATTCTTCCTTGAAGGACGGGCGGGCGGCAGTGACGGTCAGGTCGGCATTGCGCTTGAGGATGCGCCGCTGCTGACGGTTGGGAATGAAGCGCGCCGCCGGGATGCGCGCCGGCACGCAGGCGTTGCATTGCTGGCAATGCGGGCGGTAAAGGTGGTCGCCGCTGCGGCGAAAGCCCATTTCCGACAAGTCGGCGTAGACGTGCACGTCCATCGGCTGACTCGGGTCGAGGAACAGCGTGGTCGCCTGTTCATCCGGCAGGTAGCTGCAGGAGTGGGGTTGAGTGGCATAGAACTTCAACCGCGCCAGCTCTGTCATGATCAACCCCTTAGGTGAGACGTTGTCTCTAAGTGTAAGCCAGCTCCGGGAACTCGCCTAGGCAACCCAGCGGGCGCCGCTGGGCTGGTCCAGGTACTGCGCCAGATGGCTGGCGAAGTCGACCCGGCTGATGGCGCGGGCGCCCAGGCTGTGCAGGTGGTCGGTCGGCATCTGGCAGTCGATCAGCACGAAGCCGGCCTGCCTGAGGTGCTCGACCAGGGTCACGAAGCCCACCTTGGAGGCGTTGTCGGCGCGGCTGAACATCGACTCGCCGAAGAACAGCCGGCCCATGGCCAGGCCGTACAGGCCGCCGACCAGCTCGCCGTCGCGGCGCACCTCCACCGAATGGGCGATGCCGCGCCGGTGCAGCTCGCAGTAGGCGGCGCGCATGTTGTCGGTGATCCAGGTGCCGTCGGCATAGTCCCGTGGCGCGGCGCAGGCGTCGATCACGGCGCTGAAGTCGCTGTCGAAGCTCACCTGGTAGCGGCCCTGGCGAATCAGCTTGGCCAGCGAGCGCGAAACGTGCAGCTCGTCCGGGAACAATACGGTGCGCGGGTCGGGTGACCACCAGAGGATTGGCTGGCCATCCTGGTACCAGGGGAAGCAGCCATGGCGATACGCCGCGACCAGACGGTCCGGGGTCAGGTCGCCGCCGGCGGCAAGCAGGCCATTGGGGTCGTGCAGGGCCTTTTCCAGGGGCGGGAAGGTCAGCGAATCACGGGTCAGCCAGGTGAGCATGGGGTTCTTGAGCGGCGGGGGAGGGGAGAGGGCAGCATGGCGTGCGTGCCTGGCAGGGTCAACTGCTGTGGCGCCTTCGCGGGTAAACCCGCTCCCACAGGCGTGCCGATAACCCTGTGGGAGCGGGCTTACCCGCGAAGGCGCCGGATCAGGCGAAACCCTTGGTAATTGCCCTGCCATTGACAGGTCGCTTGGCACCATCTGGCGCTTTTGCTGTCACACCTGTGCAAAAACACAGCATAAGCCTTTGTCACAAAAGAAAATGCATGCTCAAATTGCAGCTATATGAAAGTAGCCCCCGTTCACGCCCCACACGGCGTGCCGCCATGGCGGCTGGCGGGCAGTAATGTTAAAAGTAGTGGTTCATTGGCCAGTGACCGGCCAATCACTATTGGACGCGCAGCACGCGCAGGAATAGACGCGTTTTGAAGAAATCCACCGCAACTCCAGCCCCCTTGCCAGTGCCCCTGTGGCGGCAACAGCTGCATTACCGCCTGAAGGAAGGTGCGCTGATTGCCGTCGGTGCCCTGTGCCTGTACCTGTGGATGGCACTGGTCACCTACGACACCGCCGACCCGGGCTTCAGCCACACCAGCAATGCCGAGCAGGTGCAGAACGCCGCCGGCCGCGCCGGGGCCTACTTCGCCGACATCCTGTTCATGGTGCTTGGCTACTTCGCCTATATCTTCCCGCTGCTGCTGGCGATCAAGACCTGGCAGATCTTCCGCGAGCGCCACCAGCCCTGGCAGTGGAGCGGTTGGCTGTTCTCCTGGCGCCTGATCGGCCTGGTGTTCCTGGTGTTGTCGGGCGCGGCGCTGGCGCATATCCACTTCCACCCGCCGGCGAGCATGCCGTTCTCCGCCGGTGGCGCCTTGGGCGAGAGCCTCGGCGATCTGGCGCGCAACCTGCTCAACGTGCAGGGCAGCACGCTGATGTTCATCGCCCTGTTCCTGTTCGGCCTGACCGTGTTCACCGACCTCTCGTGGTTTAAGGTGATGGACCTCACCGGCAAGATCACCCTCGACCTGTTCGAACTGGTGCAGGGCGCCGCCAACCGCTGGTGGGAGGCGCGCAACGAGCGCAAGCGCCTGGAAGCCCAGCTGCGTGAAGTCGACGACCCGGTCTTCGACCTGGGCGACAAGCGCGAGCCGGCCAAGCCGCAGCCGCGTGAACGCGCCGAGCCCGTGGTGATGCGCGAGGAGCCGCCGGCCCGTCCGGTCGCACCGCGCGAAACCGTGGTAGCTCGCCCGCAGCCCGCCACCCCGGTGATCATCCCGCCGACCGCGGACAAGGCGCCGGAGCCGAGCAAGCGGGTCATGAAGGAAAAACAAGCGCCGTTGTTCATCGACAGCGCTGTGGAAGGCACCTTGCCGTCGATTTCCATTCTTGACCCGGCCGAGCAGAAAAAGATCGAGTATTCGCCGGAATCCCTGGCCGGCGTCGGCCAGTTGCTGGAGATCAAGCTCAAGGAATTCGGCGTGGAAGTCGCGGTCGACTCGATCCACCCGGGCCCGGTGATCACCCGCTACGAGATCCAGCCGGCCGCAGGCGTCAAGGTCAGCCGTATCGCCAACCTGGCCAAGGACCTGGCGCGCTCGCTGGCGGTGACCAGCGTGCGCGTGGTCGAGGTCATTCCCGGCAAGACTACCGTGGGTATCGAGATCCCCAACGAGAACCGCCAGATGGTGCGCTTCTCCGAGGTGCTGTCGTCGCCGCAGTTCGACGAGAACAAGTCGCCGGTCACCCTGGCCCTGGGCCATGACATCGGCGGCAAGCCGGTGATCACCGACCTTGCCAAGATGCCGCACCTGCTGGTGGCCGGTACCACCGGTTCCGGTAAGTCGGTGGGTGTGAACGCGATGATCCTGTCGATCCTGTTCAAGTCGGGCCCGGAAGACGCGCGGTTGATCATGATCGACCCGAAGATGCTCGAGCTGTCGATCTACGAAGGCATCCCGCACCTGCTGTGCCCGGTGGTCACCGACATGAAGGACGCCGCCAACGCCCTGCGCTGGAGCGTGGCCGAGATGGAGCGCCGCTACAAGCTGATGGCGGCCATGGGCGTGCGCAACCTGGCGGGCTTCAACCGCAAGATCAAGGACGCCCAGGAAGCCGGCGAGATCATCCACGACCCGCTGTACCGTCGCGAGAGCATGGACGACGAGCCGCCGGCGCTGAAGACCCTGCCGACCATCGTGGTGGTGGTCGACGAATTCGCCGACATGATGATGATCGTCGGCAAGAAGGTCGAAGAGCTGATCGCGCGTATCGCCCAGAAGGCCCGTGCCGCCGGTATCCACCTGATCCTGGCCACCCAGCGCCCGTCGGTGGACGTGATCACCGGCCTGATCAAGGCCAACATCCCGACCCGCATGGCGTTCCAGGTGTCGAGCAAGATCGACTCGCGGACCATCATCGACCAGGGCGGCGCCGAACAGCTGCTCGGTCACGGTGACATGCTCTACATGCCGCCGGGCACCAGCCTGCCGATCCGCGTGCATGGCGCGTTCGTTTCCGACGACGAGGTGCATCGTACGGTCGAGGCCTGGAAGCTGCGCGGCGCGCCGGACTACAACGATGACATCCTCAACGGCGTCGAGGAGGCCGGCAGTGGCTTCGAAGGCGGCGGTGGCGGCGGCGATGGCGACGACCCGGAAGCCGACGCGCTCTACGACGAAGCCGTGCAGTTCGTGCTGGAAAGCCGCCGGGCGTCGATCTCGGCGGTACAACGCAAGCTCAAGATCGGCTACAACCGCGCCGCGCGGATGATCGAGTCGATGGAGATGGCCGGCGTGGTCACGCCGATGAACAGCAACGGCTCGCGGGAAGTGATTGCCCCGGGCGGCCCGCGCGACTGATGAACAACCTGCCGGGCACCATTGACGGCGTCCGGCCCCTTCACTGTGCAATGAGGATTTCCATGCGCGCGATTCGCATGCTGTTGGTTTCTGCCCTGGCTACGGCCAGCCTGTCGGCCCAGGCCGGCGAACAGGACGTCCAGCGCCTGACGCAATTGCTGGAAAAGTCGCAGACCATCGAAGCCAATTTCTCCCAGCTGACCCTGGATGCCGGCGGCACCAGCTTGCAGGAGACCAACGGCAAGATGACCGTCAAGCGCCCGGGCCTGTTCTACTGGCACACCGATGCGCCCCAGGAGCAGGTAGTGGTGTCCGACGGCAAGAACGTCACCCTGTGGGACCCGGACCTGGAGCAGGCGACCATCAAGAAGCTCGACGTGCGCCTGAACCAGACCCCGGCGCTGCTGCTGTCCGGCGATGTGTCGAAGATCAGCCAGAGCTTCGACATCACCTCCAAGGAACAGGGCGAAGTGATGGACTTCACCTTGAAGCCCAAGACCAAGGACACCCTGTTCGACTCGCTGCGCGTGTCGTTCCGCAGGGGCCTGATCAATGACATGCAGCTGATCGACAGCGTCGGCCAGCGCACCAACATCCTGTTCAATGGCGTCAAGGCCAACCAGGCGGTGCCGGACAGCAAGTTCCAGTTCGACATCCCCAAGGGCGCTGACGTCATCAAGGAGTAAGCGGAGCCTGTGATGGACCTGTTTCGAAGCGAACCCGTCGCCCAGCCCCTGGCCGCCCGCCTGCGTCCGTCCAACCTGGACGAGTACGTCGGCCAGGAGCACCTGCTGGCGCGTGGCAAGCCGCTGCGCGAGGCGCTGGAGCAGGGTGCGCTGCACTCGATGATCTTCTGGGGGCCGCCGGGGGTGGGCAAGACCACCCTGGCGCGGCTGCTGGCGCAGTTCTGCGACGCCCACTTCGAAACGGTGTCGGCGGTGCTGGCCGGGGTCAAGGAGATCCGCCAGGCGGTCGAGGTGGCGAAACAGCAGGCCGGCCAGTATGGCCGGCGCACCATCCTGTTCGTCGACGAGGTGCACCGCTTCAACAAGTCGCAACAGGACGCCTTCCTGCCCTACGTGGAGGACGGCACGCTGATCTTCATCGGCGCCACCACCGAGAACCCGTCGTTCGAGCTGAACAACGCGCTGCTGTCGCGGGCGCGGGTCTACGTGCTCAAGAGCCTGGACGAGGCCGCGCTGCGCAAGCTGGTCGATCGCGCCCTGAGCGAGGAGCGCGGCCTGGGCAAGCGCAACCTGCGGGTGGGCGATGAGGCGTTCAAGATGCTCATGGCCGCCGCCGACGGCGATGGCCGGCGCATGCTCAACTTCCTCGAGAATGCCTCGGACCTGGCCGAAGACGGCGGCGAGATCGGCGTCGAGCTGCTGCAGAGCCTGCTCGGCGACAGCCGCCGGCGCTTCGACAAGGGTGGCGAGGCCTTCTACGACCAGATTTCCGCGCTGCACAAATCGGTGCGCGGCTCCAATCCGGACGGCGCGCTGTACTGGTACGCGCGCATGCTCGACGGCGGCTGTGACCCGCTGTACATCGCCCGCCGGGTGGTGCGCATGGCCAGCGAGGACATCGGCAACGCCGACCCCCGCGCCCTGAGCCTGTGCCTGGCGGCGTGGGACGTGCAGGAGCGCCTGGGCAGCCCTGAAGGCGAGCTGGCGGTGGCCCAGGCCATCACCTACATTGCCTGCGCGCCGAAGAGCAACGCGGTGTACATGGGCTTCAAGGCGGCCATGCGCGAGGCCGCCGAGCACGGTTCGCTGGAAGTGCCGCTGCACTTGCGCAACGCGCCGACCAAGTTGATGAAGCAACTGGGCTATGGCGAGGAGTACCGCTACGCCCACGACGAGCCGGATGCCTACGCCGCCGGCGAGGACTATTTCCCCGAACAGCTCGAGCCGCGCCAGTATTACCAGCCGGTGCCGCGAGGGCTTGAGCTGAAGATCGGCGAGAAGCTCAAGCACCTGGCCGAGCTCGACCGCAACAGCCCCCGCCAGCGGAGAAAACCGTGATTGCACTTATCGCTGCCGTCAGCGCCGGCGGGGTTGCCGGCACGCTGCTGCGCTTCGCCACCGCCAACTGGGTCGCGGCCCACTGGCCACGGCACTTCTATGCCGGTACGCTGGCGGTCAACCTGGTTGGCTGCCTGCTGATCGGCCTGCTCTACGGCTTGTTCCTGCACAAGCCGCTGGTGCCGGTCGAGCTGCGCGCCGGGCTGATCGTCGGCTTTCTCGGCGGCCTGACCACTTTTTCCTCCTTCTCGCTCGATACCGTGCGCCTGATGGAAAGCGGGCAGGTCCCGCTGGCCTTGGGCTATACCATTATCAGCGTGGTAGGCGGCCTGCTCGCGACCTGGGCCGGCCTGTCCCTGACCCGATTCTGAACCAACACCTACTTATAACGAGAGAACGATATGCTCGATTCCAAACTGTTACGCGGCCAACTTCAGGAAGTGGCGGACCGCCTGGCCTCCCGTGGCTTCAGCCTGGATGTCGCGCGCATCGAATCGCTGGAAGAGCGCCGCAAGGCGGTGCAGACCCGCACCGAGCAGCTGCAGGCCGAGCGTAACGCCCGTTCCAAATCGATCGGTCAGGCCAAAGCCAAGGGCGAGGACATCGCGCCGCTGATGGCTGACGTCGAGCGCATGGCCAATGAGCTGGCCGCCGGCAAGACCGAGCTGGACGGTATCCAGGCCGAGCTGGACGGCATCCTGCTGACCATCCCCAACCTACCGGACGCCAGCGTGCCGGTCGGTGCCAGTGAAGACGACAACGTCGAAGTGCGCCGTTGGGGCACCCCGACCACCTTCGACTTCGAGATCAAGGACCACGTCGCCCTGGGCGAAGTCAGCGGTGGCCTGGACTTCGAGGCCGCGGCCAAGCTGTCCGGCGCCCGCTTCGCCGTGCTGCGCGGCCCGATCGCCCGCCTGCACCGCGCCCTGGCGCAGTTCATGATCAACCTGCACACCGGCGAGCACGGCTACGAGGAACACTACACCCCGTACCTGGTGCAGGCTCCGGCCTTGCAGGGCACCGGCCAGCTGCCGAAGTTCGAGGAAGACCTGTTCAAGATCAGCCGCGAAGGCGAGGCCGACTTCTACCTGATCCCGACCGCCGAAGTGTCGCTGACCAACCTGGTGGCCGGCGAGATCCTCGACGCCAAGCAGCTGCCGCTGAAGCTGGTCGCCCACACCCCGTGCTTCCGCAGCGAAGCCGGCGCCTCGGGCCGCGACACCCGCGGCATGATCCGTCAGCACCAGTTCGACAAGGTCGAGATGGTGCAGATCGTCGAGCCGGCGAAATCCATGGAAGCCCTGGAAGGCCTGACCGCCAACGCCGAGCGTGTGCTGCAGCTGCTGGAACTGCCGTACCGCGTGCTGGCGCTGTGCACCGGCGACATGGGCTTCGGCGCGGTGAAGACCTACGACCTGGAAGTGTGGGTGCCGAGCCAGGACAAGTACCGCGAGATCAGCTCCTGCTCCAACTGCGGTGATTTCCAGGCGCGGCGCATGCAGGCCCGCTGGCGCAACCCGGAAACCGGCAAGCCGGAGCTGGTACACACCCTCAACGGTTCGGGCCTGGCTGTCGGCCGGACCCTGGTGGCGGTGCTGGAGAACTACCAGCAGGCCGACGGTTCGATCCGCGTGCCGGACGTGCTCAAGCCGTACATGGGTGGCGTCGAGGTCATTCGCTGAATGGACTACCTGCCGCTTTTCCATAAGCTGCAGGGCGGCCGGGTGCTGGTCGTCGGTGGCGGCGAGATCGCCTTGCGCAAGGCGCGCCTGCTGGCCGATGCCGGCGCCGCGCTGCGGGTGGTGGCGCCGGAGGTCGACGGCCAGCTGGCCGCGCTGGCCCGCGAGGGCGGTGGCGAGGTGCTGGTGCGTGGCTACCAGGCGAGCGACCTGGAGGGTTGCCGCCTGGTAATCGCGGCCACCGACGACTCGGCGCTCAACGCCCAGGTCTCGACCGAGGCCCAGGCACGCAGCCTGCCGGTCAACGTGGTGGATGCCCCGGCCCTGTGCACGGTGATCTTCCCCGCCATCGTCGACCGTTCACCCCTGGTGGTGGCGGTCTCCAGCGGTGGCGACGCCCCGGTGCTGGCGCGCTTGATCCGCGCCAAGCTGGAAGCCTGGATCCCGTCCGCCTACGGCGAGCTGGCCGGGCTGGCGGCGCGTTTCCGGCACAAGGTCAAGGCCTTGTACCCGGACGTCAACCAGCGCCGTGGCTTCTGGGAGAGTGTGTTCCAGGGCCCGGTCGCCGAGCGCCAACTGGCCGGGCAGGGCGCCGAGGCCGAACGCCTGTTGCAGGCGATGGTCGATGGCGCGCCGGTGCAGCAGGGCGGCGAGGTGTACCTGGTGGGCGCGGGGCCGGGCGATCCGGACCTGCTGACCTTCCGTGCCCTGCGCCTGATGCAGCAGGCCGACGTGGTGCTGTACGACCGCCTGGTGGCCCCGGCCATCATCGAGATGTGCCGGCGTGACGCCGAGCGTATCTATGTCGGCAAGCGCCGCGCCGACCACGCCGTGCCACAGGACAAGATCAACCGCCTGCTGGTCGACCTGGCCCGTCAGGGCAAGCGCGTGCTGCGGCTCAAGGGGGGTGATCCGTTCATCTTCGGTCGGGGTGGCGAGGAGATCGAGGAGCTGGCGGACGAGGGTATTCCGTTCCAGGTGGTGCCGGGCATCACCGCGGCCAGTGGTTGTTCCGCCTATGGCGGAATTCCGCTGACCCACCGCGATTATGCCCAGTCGGTGCGTTTCGTTACCGGTCACCTTAAGGATGGCACCAGCAACCTGCCCTGGGATGACCTGGTGGCGCCGGCCCAGACCCTGGTGTTCTACATGGGTTTGGTCGGGTTGCCGACCATCTGCGCCGAGTTGATCCGTCATGGGCGTGCGGCGAGCACGCCGGCAGCCCTGGTGCAGCAGGGGACCACGCGCAATCAGCGGGTGTTCACCGGTACCCTGGCTGACCTGCCGAAGCTGGTGGCGCGGCATGAAGTGCATGCGCCGACCCTGGTGATCGTTGGGGAAGTGGTGCAGCTGCGCGAGAAGCTGGCGTGGTTTGAAGGGGCGCAAGACGCCTGAGCACGTTGTAGATCCACGTGGGAGCGGGCTTGCCCCGCGATAGCGTCAGAGGCGGCAACATTGTTGCCTGATCCGGCGCCATCGCGGGGCAAGCCCGCTCCCACGTGGGGTCTTCATCCTCTCTGCCAGATTCCCTTGCCCGACAACCGCTCCCGGTCATGCGGCAAGCCAAAGTCCTGCAACGGCCCCTTGGGCACGATCCCATTCGGGTTGATGGTCTTGTGGCTCATGTAATAGTGCTTCTGGATATGCTCCATGTTCACCGTGCCCGCCACCCCCGGCCACTGGTACAGCTCGCGCAGCCAGTTGGACAGGTTCGGGTAGTCGCTCAACCGGCGCAGGTTGCACTTGAAGTGCCCGTGGTACACCGCGTCGAAACGCACCAGCGTGGTGAACAGGCGCACATCGGCCTCGGTCAGGTACTCGCCGGCCAGGTAGCGCTGGCGACCCAGCAGCCCCTCCAGATGATCCAGCTCATTGAACACCTCGTCGAAGGCGGTCTCGTAGGCGTCCTGCGAAGTGGCGAAGCCGGCGCGGTACACGCCGTTGTTCACCGCCGGATAGATACGCTCGTTGAGCCCATCGATGGTCGCCCGCAGCGGCTCGGGATAGAGATCCAGGGTATTGCTGGTCAGCCCGTCGAAGGCGCTGTTGAAGATGCGGATGATCTCGGCCGACTCGTTGTTGACGATGCGTTTCTCCTGCTTGTCCCACAGCACCGGCACGGTCACTCGCCCGGTGTAGTGCGGGTCGTCCTGGGTGTAGCGCTGGTGCAGGTACTGCAGCGCATCCAGTTGATCGCCGCTGGAGCCTTGCTGCTGGTCGAAGGTCCAGCCGTGCTCGCCCATCAACCAGCTGACCACCGAGACATCGATCAATGGCTCCAGGCCCTTGATGGCGCGGAAAATCAGGGTGCGGTGCGCCCAAGGGCAGGCCAGCGACACGTACAGGTGATAGCGGCCGGCCTCGGCGGCGGGCAGCGGGTTGCGCCGCTGCGCGTTCTCGCGCTGGAAGGCGCCGTCCTTGCTGCTCTGGTACCACTGGTCATGCCAGCGGCCATCGATCAAAAGGCCCATCTCGGAGCTCCTCGAAACACAATCGTTTGTCGTTGGAGCTCAGTCTAGGGCAAAGCGTTCGAAGAAATAGCGCAAAGACTGCCCTATTCCTATCGGTTTATTCGATGTCTTTACGGGCGGCCCAGTAGGCGCGGGCATTGCCGAACGCCTGCTCGCGTTCCTGGCCGAGCCCGCGCAGGGCCAGGGCCATGGTCGCGACCACGGCCAGTTCGCCGTAGCTGTCCTGCGCCTCGCCGCGCCACACCGCCAGCAGGTGCTCGGGCTGCAGGCTGGCCGGCTTCACATGGCGCTGGGCGCTGAGCGCCGGCCACTCTTCGTCCCAGGCCTCGCCGGCCGAGGTGCCGTACAGGTGGCTGATGACATCCGGGTTGACCTCGATCTCGCCACCGTCGCCCTTGATGACCACGACATGATCGCCGAGCAGGCGGCTGGCTTCGCGGTGCACGGCCTGGTAACCGGGGTGGAAGATGCTCTGCAGGCCGCAGCGGGCGGCAAGCGGGTTGAGCACCCGGGCCAGCGAGTGGATGGGCGAGCGCAGGCCCAGGGTGTTGCGCAGGTCGATCATGCGCTGCAGTTGCGGCGCCCAGTCCTGCAACGGGAAGAAGGCCAGCCGGCGGCTGTCCAGGGCTTGCTCCACGGCTGTCCAGTCACGGCAAAGTGGGATATCCAGCAGGTCGAGCAGTTGCTCGGTATACAGCCGCCCGGCCGTATGGGCGCCACCGCCGTGCATCAGGATGCGCACGCCATTGCCTGCCAGGCATTTGGCCGCCAGCAGGTACCAGGGCAGGTGGCGCTTCTTGCCGGCGTAGCTCGGCCAGTCGAGGTCGACGGCGATGCGCGGCGCCTGCAGGTGGGCGCGCAGGGCCTCGGTGAAGCCGGCCAGTTCCTCGGCGCTTTCTTCCTTGTGCCGCAGCAGCATCAGGAAGGCGCCCAGCTGGGTGTCTTCGACCTTGCCTTCGAGCAGCAGGGTCATGGCGGCGCGGGCCTCCTCGCGGGTCAGGCCGCGGGCGCCGCGCTTGCCCTTGCCGAGGATGCGCACGAATTCGGCGAACGGGTGTTCGGCCGGGGTTTCCAGGGTCAGCGGGCGTACGTCGTTCAGCTGTGGCTCGGTCATATGCAGTTGGTCGGCTTGGGCAGGCCCGCCAGCTTGGCGGCGAGTTTGGCGGGGGTGCCATTGAACAGGCGGTTCAGGTGCGGACTGTTGCCTTTTTCCGCACCGAGCTTGAGCGCGGTGTACTTGATCAGCGGGCGGGTGGCCGGCGACAGCTGGTACTCCTGGTAGAACTGACGCAACAGCTCGAGGATTTCCCAGTGGTCCGCGGTCAGGGCGATGCTTTCGCGGGTGGCGAGGGCCTCGGCGACTTCGTGGGACCAGTCCTGCAGCTCGACCAAAAAGCCGTCCTTGTCCAGGGCGATGTGGCGATCGCCGACAGTCAGGGTACTCATAGCCAGCTGTTGACCTTGTCGTGGTGCAGGGAGAGCTCGACGAAGGCGGCGTAGTCCACGGCCTTGGCCAGCGGGTTGTCGAGGGCGCGGGCCTGCAGGTCTTCGGCGAGGGCGAACAGGCGCCCGCCGAGGTTGGCGGCCTGCAGGGCGGCGAACGGCTCGCTGCCGGCCTTGAGCGCGTAGGTGGCGTCGCCGCACAAAAGCAGCGCGTCTTGCGGGCCCAGCAGGCGCAGGCAGCTGGCCAGGCGCTCGTCGCCGAAGGGCGAGTGGGCGATTACATGCAGGGTCGTCATCAGAGCGTCACCACCTGGTCGAAACGGGCAATCAGCGCGGCCAGCGCGGTAGCGTCGAGCACCTCGACCGGCAGCGCCAGGGCATCACCGTCCAGCCCACGACGGGCCAGGCTGTGGCCGCAGGCGAACAGTTCCTCGACCCCGAACATCGGCAGGGCCTGGAGGTTGGCGGTCAGGTTCTTCTGCTGCAGGGTATCGGGTTGCTGCGCGGCGGCGAGCTGGAACACGCCGTCATCGAGGAACAGCATGCCCAGCGGCAGGTCGAAGGCGCCGCCGGCCAGGGCGATGTCCAGCGCCTCGCGGGCGGACGGGCCGCTCCACGGCGCCTGGCGGCTGATGATCAGCAAGGACTTGGCCATTTCAATCACCTCCGAAGCAGACCAGGCGGTCGGCCAGTTGCGCGGCTTCGTGCAGCTGGCCCAGGCCGGACAGCTCCCATGGCATCGGCAGGTTCACCGCCGGGCGCTGGTAGCGGTTGGCCTCGGTGTCGTCGAGCACGCCCCGGCGCAGGGCCGCGGCGATGCACACCACGGCGTCCAGGCGGTGGTCGCTGACGAAGGCGCGCCATTGCGCGGCCACATCGAGTTCGTCCTGGGGCGTGACGATGTTGGCCGAGGCGCTGTGCACCCCATCCTGGTAGAAGAACAATCGGGCGATTTCATGCCCGCCGGCCAGCACCGCCTCGGCAAAGCGCAAGGCGCGGCGCGAGGAGGGCGCATGGGCCGGGGAAAAGACCGCGATGGCGAATTTCATGGAAGGCTCGTGCAAATGAATGCGGCCATGATAAAGCAAAAAGCCCGCGCTGGTGGGCGCGGGCTTTTGGCTCTGGCTGGCACGGCTCAGGCCTGTTCCTTGCCCTCGGGCAGGAACCAGTTGAGCAGCAGGGCGCAGATGCCGCCGGTGGCGACGCCCGACTCCAGTACGTTGCGCAGCGCCGCCGGCATGTGCGCGAGGAACTCCGGCACCTGGGCCACGCCCAGGCCCAGCGACAGCGACACGGCGATGATCAGCAGGGCGCGGCGGTCGAGGCGGGTGCTGGCGAGGATATTGATGCCCGAGGCCGCCACGGCGCCGAACATCACCATGGCCGCGCCACCGAGCACCGGCTCCGGCACCGCCTGGATCACCCCGGCGACGCTGGGGAACAGGCCCAGCAGGATCAGCATGGCGGCGATCCAGATGCCGATATGGCGGCTGGCGATGCCGGTCAGCTGAATCACGCCGTTGTTCTGGGCGAAGATCGAGCTGGGGAAGGTGTTGAACAGACCGGCCAGCAGCGAGTTGGCACCGTTGACCAGCACCCCGCCCTTGATCCGTTGCATCCATACCGGGCCTTCCACCGGCTGGCGCGAGACCTTGCTGGTGGCGGTCACGTCACCGATGGCTTCCAGCGAGGTGACCAGGTAGATCACCAGCATCGGGATGAACAGCGACCAGGAGAAGCCCAGGCCGAAGTGCAGCGGCGTTGGCACCTGGAACAGCGCGGCCTGGTGCATGCCGGTGAAGTCCAGGCGGCCCAGGTAGCCGGCCAGGGCATAGCCCACGGCCAGGGCGATGACGATGGCGCAGCTGCGCATCCACACCACCGGAATGCGGTTGAGGATGACGATGATCGCCAGTACCACGCCCGACAGCAGCAGGTTCTCGCCATCGGCGAAGGTGCCGTTGGCCATGGCGCCAAAGCCGCCGCCCATGCTGATCAGGCCGACCTTGATCAGGGTCAGGCCGATCATCAGCACGACGATGCCGGTCACCAACGGGGTGATCAGGCGCTTGACGAAGGGCAGGATGCGCGACACGCCCATTTCCACGAACGAGCCGGCGATGACCACGCCGAAGATCGCCGCCATCACGCTCTCGACCGGTGTGCCCTGCTTGACCATCAGCGCGCCGCCGGCGATCAGCGGGCCGACGAAGTTGAAGCTGGTGCCCTGGACGATCAGCAGCCCGGCGCCGAACGGCCCGAAGCGCTTGCACTGGACGAAGGTGGCGATACCCGAGATCACCAGCGACATCGACACGATCAGGTTGGTGTCACGCGCCGACACGCCCAGCGCCTGGCAGATCAGCAGGCCCGGCGTGACGATCGGCACGATGATCGCCAGCAGGTGCTGCAGCGCCGCCAGCAGGCCGATCAGCAGGCGAGGCTTATCCTCGAGGCCAAGGACCAGTTCATTGGCAGGCGCCGCCGCGCCTGGGCCGTGTTCGTGTGAACTCATGGGAAAATGCCGCCCCGGAAGAAAAAAGGAGCGCATTCTACGGGCAGAAAGGCCATAGGGGTAGAGGCAAGCACGATGGCCGCACAATCGCGGAGAAATGGGGCAATAAGCTGACTTTTAAGTCAATCTTTGTCGGCTTTGCGGTCAGGCCTTCCAAGGTTCGACGTTAGAGCTTCAGCGCCTATCAGATCGAGCGCCGCCCGCGCGGCGCTCGATCTCACAGCCGCTGCAAGGGCTGTGACGAGCACCTGGCGGCCCTAATGCGGTCGCGCCCCATCCGAGCCCCCCAAGACCGTAAAGGCTCTGTTCAGCAGGCACGAAAAAGCCCGCCGAAGCGGGCTTTTTGCGAGGCGCTGTCGACCGATTCGATCAGTCGTCGCGGCCCATGATGCCGAACAGCTGCAGCAGGCTGACGAACAGGTTGTAGATCGACACGTACAGGCTGATGGTGGCCATGATGTAGTTGCGCTCGCCGCCATGGATGATGGCGCTGGTCTGGAACAGGATGCAGACCGACGAGAACAGTACGAAGCCAGCGCTGATCGCCAGTTGCAGGCCGCTGATCTGGAAGAAGAAACTGGCCACCACGGCACCCAGCAGGACGAAGAAGCCGGCGGTGATGAAGCCGCTGAGGAAGCTCATGTCCTTGCGGGTGATCAACACGTAGGCCGACAGGCCGCCGAATACCAGGGCGGTCATGGCGAAGGCCGAGCTGACCACTTCGGCGCCACCGGCCATGCCCAGGTAGCGGTTGAGGATCGGGCCGAGGATGAAGCCCATGAAGCCGGTGAGGGCGAAGGTGGACACCAGGCCCCAGGCCGAGTCACGCAGCTTGTTGGTGAGGAAGAACAGGCCGTAGAAGCCGATCAGCACCACGAAGATGTTTGGGTAGCCGACACGCATCTGCTGGGCGACGAAGGCCATGATGCCGCTGAAGGCGAGGGTAAGGGCCAGCAGGCTGTACGTGTTGCGCAGGACCTTGCTGACCTCCTGCTGCTCGACCTGCTGGCCGTGTTGGACGGCGTAATCCTGTTCGCGCATGGCGCACTCCTTTGGGGTGAGACCGCGGTCCGGGACCGGCGGTAGTGGAACGTATGAGGCAGAGCATATCAGAGCTGTCGCAGGGCGCGACACAGAGAGTTTGACAGCTTGTTACATTACGGTATGATTGCCGCCGCAAAACAAGCTGGAAGCGTGGCCGAGTGGTTTAAGGCAACGGTCTTGAAAACCGTCGATGGGCAACTATCCTAGAGTTCGAATCTCTACGCTTCCGCCATATTTGAAGCCCTGACATTGTCAGGGCTTTTTGCGTTTCTGGGGTTGGGAATTGTCCGGGAGGGCGTTCTTGGAGGGGCGGGTGAGGGGCTATTGATCGCATGTGGGCGGGCAGGGGCCTGTCGATAGCCTTGCAGCGTTCTCAAGGTCGAGCGCCGCCCGCGCGGCGCAAGCCCGCTCCCACATCTATTTCGGGCCAATCACTCCTGTGTCATTGCCTGGTTCGCCCTGTTTGCACAACGCTGTTTGCGCGTGGTCGCTGCAGTCGTCTCACCTGACTTGAGGCATGCGCCAAGGCGTACAGCCGCGGCGGCACTGGCATAACTGGCCCGAAACAGATGTGGGAGCGGGCTTGTCCCGCGATGCGCCGCGCGGGCGGCGCTCGATCTCATCGGCGCTGCATCTCTCTCGGCGAACACCTCGAAGGCTAGGTTCTGTATGAAAACCTTTGAAACTTCACCGGAGCCTCTGGAGGCCTGATTTTCCGTAGAGTTCTCGCTTTTTAGGCGAAGGATTCTGCCATGTCCAAGCGATACGAACTTTCCGACGCAGAATGGGAAATAGTCGCGGACCTCTTCACCGCACATCGACGTACCGGACGCCCAAGAGTTGACGATCGCTTGATGCTCAATGGCGTTTTATGGGTGCTGTGCTCCGGTGCAACCTGGCAGGACATGCCTCAACGATTCGGGCCATGGTCGACGGTCTATCAACGATTTCGAGACTGGCGAAACCAAGGAACCTTCAACAAGATGCTCAAGCGGTTACACCTCAAACTCAATGCACAGGGCCAGATTGACTTGACCACCTGGTGCATCGACTCAACCGCCGTGAGGGCCGCCCGTGCCTCTGCCGGAGCAGGCAAAAAAGGGGGCCTGAAGAACCAACGGACCACGCACTTGGACGAAGCCGGGGCGGGTTGACGACGAAAATTCACATGGTCAGTGACGTCCCTGGCATTCCACTCCACTTCACGCTCTCAGGTGGTAACGCCAGCGACATCTCCCATGCTCAGCGACTGCTGGACGGTGTCCATATCCCTTCGAATCGAGGTAGGCCACGCAAGTGCTGCCGCTGGCTCCTGGCCGACAAAGGCTATGACGCAGAATCCTTGAGGCAATACTACGACCGCTATCGGATGCAGCCGGTGATTCCGCTGCGTGACATGAAGTGCAAGCCAAAGCCGGGCTTACCGTGCCTGCTTGACAAGCCCAAGTATCGGCAGCGGAACGCTATCGAACGGCTATTTGGTTGGTTAAAGGAGCACCGCCGCCTGGGTGCGCGCTATTGCAAGCTAGCGGAAAGCTTTGCTGCGATGGTCACGCTGGCTTGCTGGCGGCGGTGTTTACGACATTACCTTTCGTACGGTGCCTAAAGCCGCAGCACGCAGACATCCTCGCGACGAACAGGCAGCATGCGCTGTCAGCAATATACCCTGACGACTACTTCATGCTTGCAATGGAGAAGGCGGATATTTTGGTCTGTCATGAGGCCCCAAGCTCTCATCCGTACGGCTACTCAGGGATCGACGAGCTCGCTCTGGCAATGGGCGCAAAAATGGTCGTGCATGGTCATCATCATGACTCTCTGGATTACAGGATTGAGTGGCCCAACCTTGGTTTTGAGGCTTACGGCGTTGCGTTCAGGTCGGTCATGGCTGTAAATGGCCAGGTCATCCTCTGATCGATAGATAAGTAGCTGTTGCAGCAAGCGGAGCGCGCAGACGTGACGGATAGGCGTCCGCAGGGCCGAGAAGTCGGCGCACGCCGGTGATTCGATTTCCTAAGGTCAGGTACACGTGTCTTACAGTGGCTATGAAAAAAACAGGGCCTGGCTGCGTGCCAAGGCTAAAGACGCCAGATCCCTCTCGGCTGAGGAGGAGGTTTATTTAGATCGAGAGCTAGCAATGAAGCTGCGGGAGCGGATGGAGCATGAGGCCTCGGTTCGTTGGTGGCAGTTGTTCGGGCTTGAGGGCCATCGCTTGGACTCCATGGAAGCGGAGGCCCAGTTCATCACCCACTTGGACAAAATCTTCAAATGCCCGCCCGCTAGTGAGTTTCTCGCTCCGACCGATACGAAGCGACGACTCCATCATGCGTACCATTTTAGCCGGCAGGGTGTTTACCATGGCGTCGAGTACCTAGCGCCTCCCACGACGCGGCTGCTTGAGCTCATGCTGTACGGGTATTTTCCTTACGGGAACACCTGGATCTACCTAGACAGGAGATCGCAACTGAGTTCAGATGGGTACAAGAAACCCAAGCAATGGCTTGCGCTACCCCCAGGGGAGACCCCTCAGGACAGGCTCGGTATCACCATCGAAATTAGTGTGGGGTGGAAGTCCCTGATTCGTTCGCAATCGCCGGCGGCCTTGTTCAGTAGCTTGAGGCCATTCGAGAAGGAAAGCCTAGCGAGGGAATTTGGTTCGGAAGGATCCCATCAGTACTGGCTTGAGCAGATTGTGGAGGGGCTTTTCTTTGAACGGGGCCATCGATCCAGAATTAGTATCAGCTATGCAGGTGAATCGGAAGGGCTGCACCTCACCCTTGCTGAGTTGATTGCTGAAGAGGGCCGCACTCCAGGAAAAAAGGTGGTCATGCAGGACGGTAATTACCTTAACTGTGAGCCAGGCAATCTGATCGTGCGCTCAAGCCGAGGTCGGACAATGAGTTGCAAAACCTGCCGTCGCCCCACAACCAAAGACCAATCTGAAATTACAAAGGACTCATTGGGCTCAAGCCTTCGCATCTGCCATTCCTGTCTACGATGGCTGACCAAAACCTCAGACTGAACACGGCTTCCAGAGGGGCTTGCCAAAAATGTGCAGTTAATTCAATATAAGCCCTATGATGTGGTATCTGCATCAGCAAGACATAGAGGCCGGCTTTTAGCCGGTTTTTTTGTGTCTTGGATTTCCCTCTCGCCGCGTTCCTGCGGCATTTTTGATCCTAAACGTACCTATGCCTACTCAATCGCGACCTCTCGTTCGTGAGGCATGCGCACGTCCATAGAAAATGGCGGAGCCCAGATATGAAAGACTCGATCCATGTTGAGTATCAAAACAAAACCATTGTGTTCAGCATGAGCGGCTGGCTCAACGCCAGTCATGTTGCGAAGCTTTACTCGGCTTCAGTAGACAGCTGGCTGAGATCACCTGAAACGCAGGAGTATCTGGCTGATATTGCTGCGGCACTCAGCGTGGAGGACGCCCAAGAGCTCATCCAGATCAATGCGGACGGCATTTGGCTGCACCCAAAGGTGGCTGTGGAATTTGTCAGGGAGATCGATCGTAAGCTTGCTCGATGGTGCGACATCACCATTGATAGGATTGCGCGTGGTAACTCTTCGATAAAAGAGCGTTTCGACGCTGCGTGCAAGGTGTTGAATGAAGGCCGGCGAGAGGCAAGTGAGCATGGAAGAGGGCTCCTGGAGTGGCGCAATAAGAAGCCGCGCCTCGAGTATCGTGTGGCCCATCTGAAGGATCAGTTGCAGCTGACGTTGGGGCTTGACAATCCCAACTGAAATCGACGAACGAAAGCCCGCATAGTGCGGGCTTCGTCGTTTTTGGAACCGTCGAAATCAAGACACGGAGCGTCCCTGCTCAATCGCCATGATCTGGGCCAGAACTCTAATCGGTTCATGCTCAAGCTACGCGCCATCTTAGGTGGCTGCCGGTTCACTCAATTTTGGATGAGCGCAGCCGAAAAAGTGCTGAGTTGTCCAAGTCAGTAAGGGAACACATGAAGCGAGTCGAACGGGATTTCATCACATTGTTTAATTGTCTGTGGTATCGGGATTTCCCGGTATCTGAGACGCATGCTCTAGCGGGACGCACCGACTGGACAATCCATCTTGGCCTGGTCGTAAGGCAGTGCGCCACACTGCTTGGTGCTCGAGCCCTGTTTGAGCAGGGGGGGCGTACAGACGCGGTGATTCGATATAGCGACACGGATACGCTTTCGTTCGTAGAGTGGGAGTGGACGCGGGCTCACACCGAAATCAATGAGTTCACCAAGCTGCTCAACAAGACTGATTCCGCAGTGTTTCAGACCTTCATCGGCTACAGCAGAGTTGCCGATCTCAAGGTCACGATCGAACAGATCCGCAAGCGCTGGCAGACCGCCAACAAGCCGCTGATATCGTTCCTGATTACCTATGAGATATCCGGGAGGAAGCGGCATTTCAAGGAGCTGCAGACCTATATGTTTGCCAAGGGCAAATACAGAAAAATCCGCTCTCAGCCTGCTTTGCCTTGGGAAGTAAATCGAGCGAAGGCAAATAACGAGTTTGAGGACGCGTCGTGACCAGCCGACGTATCTGAACGTGCGCAATCGGTCATCGCGCAGACCCTTACCAAGCCATCAGATCTTTCTACCACTGCTGCTAGGGGCGCCGGCAGTGTAGAGAGGGCTTGCGTTTTCGTTTTCCGGTTTGCTAGATTAATCCCCGCGCAGGGTAGGCGCACCACACCCGTCTTTGAAAGCTGGAAACGGCACTACCTGTTGGTTCTCTCATGCTCAAGGCCATGTTATTTCGAGGCCCTGTAGCGGCGTAGGCGGGTGGCGTTGCAAAAGGGGCGGAGAAAACCAACATGAGCACCATTCCCAACGGTCGTCCTTCTACCCTCAAGGGTATCAAACGCACGGCCACTCGTATCACCGGGCAGTACCCCGATATCCCTCGCCACGTCGCTCTAGATCTGTCTGCGAAGCAGTCGGGTTTTGAAGGCTATCAGCACGCACGTAAATTGCTTAATGCTGGGTTCACAATTCCAGTCCTCCACAGCGTTTATCTCTCTGCCTACTGGCGTGATACTTCGACCAAGCCTCGATCCGCTGGGTTGGAAATTCTGGAGATTAAGCTCCCGAGGCCACTCGCTGACTTCCTGACAAAGCATCAATGCCACCACGCTCAAAACCTGCAGGGCTTCTTCGTTGAGTCGGTGGATCATGTGGAAATGAGGAGCACCGCCGAGAGCTTGGATAGAGCGAGGGAATTGCTGACTCGTGCAGCTCTGTCTCTTCAATTTATGGAAGCAGCACGGCTCCAGCCGGCAACCACCAAGATCCAGCGCTCCGCGATGGAAAATGCAGAGCAGCTGCCTTCTGCAGACCACATCTCGCGCTGGATATGCGCAGACACCGGCGCGTGGCTGATGCTCGACGAGCCCTATGGACATGTTGCCAAACCGGAATATCAAGCCAAGCGTCACGCCTGGTCAACCGAGCATGGATTCAAGCTGGCAATACCCGTCTGGGAGGGCTTGTACAACCCGGGCAGCGCCGTGGCGCACTTCCTGGGTCATAACGTCGACCTGTTGGATCGTGTGATCGTCACGGTCGAGCGCCTTGGTGCGAACGCGACTACTGCATGGGATTTCCAGTCAGCGAACTTCGGCAGCCAGTTCGTGAGTCCTGCACGAGCTGAGTCTGGGAAGAAGCGGAAACCTCGCCCTGGTACCACTTACGGTTTCAGCAAGAATGCAGTCGAATACCGCCGCATGGAGGGTTGGGGTTCCATCTGGCGGCCCGCGCAGAAAATGAGCATCGTCGGCCACAACGAAATGGGGTGGATACTTAAAAGGTTGTACGCTACAGCGATGCCCTTCACTGCCCGCACGCCGTTGTCGGAGCTCCAGGCTGAGTTGGAAAACTGGATGGATGCCGAGTATCGGGGGGGAAAGCCCCCTGAATTCGACACGGATGCCTACTACGGTGGGAGCGACATCCCCTGTTACGCAAACCGGATCGAGACTCTCGAGGCGGTTGATCGTCTCCGCTCGATCATGACGGGCACATACCTGGACTCAAAGCCGCTGAGAGATCACCTCAAAAAGCTGGACTCGGCACGTCAGCATCTCGCCAAGTCGTAATTCCACACTCAGCGTTTTTGTGATTTTTGACTTCGGAGGTCAGGATGGAAGGTCATAACTTTGAGCGTTTGAAGGCGCATATTCTGGATCTCTCAGTCGCTTTGAATTTCGACCAGGCTAGGTTTGAGTGGAAGCTCGATGCTGTGGAGATTAGTGAGGAATTTGATCAGTGCCCTTGCGGGAAAGAAATTAAAGAGCACTGCTACATTCTGAATACTAGGAACGGCAACAAGACCTACGTAGGAAACGTGTGTATTGAACGCTTCCTGGGCATTGATACAGGCAACCTATTTGATGGCCTGAAGCGGATCACACTCAACTCGAGCGCAAATGCTAATGCGGACTTGATCGAGTATGCTTGGGGTAATGGTTACCTGTTTGGTGAGAACGAGTACGCGTTTTTGAAGAGCACCATGAAAAAGCGGAACCTATCACCTGGTCAGATTTCTTGGAAAAGAAAAATCAACAGTAGAATTTTGAAAGGGACGGTTGTCAGGCGTCGAACAGTCCGAGACTGAGACATTTGGTCATCGCGCCGTAAGGTAATTGTACGGCACCCAAACCAGGAGGCGGTTGCTGGGGCGCGCCCTTGCTTTTTTGCGGTCAATAAAGCGAGTCTGCCTGGCTAATGGGCCATACCAGACTAGCTTTATTGAGAGATTCTCCTAGAATAGAAGCGCGAAGAAACCCCGGCAAGCTAGAAGCATGCGCACGTGACGGCTTGGTCGTGAATCCCTGCGGAGCGGTGGTGCATAGAAGTATGATGATATCGATCGTCCCGCAGTGGAATTAAGTTTTTGATGTTGAACGTCCACCAAACGATCCCACGGCGCATTTATTACCGGGTCGAGAGCGTTACCCCCTGGATAGAAAGATATCTCCGAAACTAATGAGCACAGAAGAGGGGCTGAAGCCCCTCCTATCGATTAAGAATCAGTTACCTCAGGATCTTGCCCTAGGCGAACTACATTCTTGACGGCTGTAGATTTTTCGTAGCTATTGATCAAGCCGGCAGCGAAATTTTGAGACCGCTTAATCTGTTTTTTGTAAATGATCGGTACGCCACCTTGCCGGGGATGTGAATAGATATCGAATGCATAAGGGTTTTTTACTACATGGAATTCGACTGCGGTAAAGTTAAAAAATATATTCCCCTCTGATGTAGGTTGAGGGAATGACGCCGTCCATACTTTGGATGGTATAGGAGAAATGCTTAACTCAACACAGTAGCCTGGTGGGTACTTAGATGCTCCATCTGACAGCAGGAATTTTTTAATATCGGCAAGATCTACTTCTGGGAGCGAAATAGAGGTGTAGGACGGCCACCCTGGTTGCGCGGCTCTCCAGACGATACTAAGGGCGAAGTAGTATAACTGTTTCGCATCTAGGTCTGGAACATCTGAGCCATAAAGGTTTGAATCTTTCAATCCTTTAAGATGCTGATAAATTGCTGGTGCTTCAGAAGGTTTAGGAAAGATCAGCGTTGAAAAATATGCTTCGCCGAGCTTAGAGAAGCGCTGCTCACAATTTACACCTAGCAAGTATTGGGTGATTTGTCTGGTGAGATTTAGCAAAAAACCCTTATTGTTTTTCAGTTGTAGCTTTGTGCCTCCTTTCTTCATCTTCTCCATATATCTGTAGAAGTGCTTGGGCAGCAGATGACTATCTTGCAAATCGTGCTCTTCACCGCACAGTGCACATGCTTTCTGTTCCAGTGCTGGTTCCGTGTTCACCGTATCACTCATACGCCATATTCCCATAGGGGCCACTGGCCACCTTTACCAATCGATAAAAGCTGACAGACTGGGCGAGTGATTTCGTGTGAGGGGAGCGCTGGCCAAGCAATGCACGCGCCCCGCACCTGGCTCTCGTCCTTGAAAACTGCCAGCCCTGACAGATTGATGCCAATTTCATGGCCAGTCAATTTTGCTCCTAGAGGATTGCTTGGGATTTTGTGATGAGAGGTAACTCCCCTAGTCACAAGCCCACCATTAGTGGAGCAAAACCGACAGGTTCGTGCCCTCCGGCGCTCCTCGAGCATGGCTATGATTGAGGCTCTGATGTCGATTTGATGAACTGACTACCATCGTCCCTGAGCTACCTGTTGGGCAGTTTTTCAGTCACCTATCACCGGCGATAGCACCAGAACACCAGAGCTACGAGTGATCGCCATCGGTGGTTATTTCCATCGTCACAACTCGCCCTTGCTTGATCGTTTCTCCCCGAAGGGGCTTCCGATAGGATGGGATGGAAGCTCCTTTTTCGACGACTACCGGCTCGCAGCATCGAATGGCAAGCCGTATCAGGTGAAGGCAACGGATTGGTGCAAAGGGAGGGGGGGACACAGTTAAAGGGTGGTTCATCGTAAACCAACTGCAATGCTGCAGAGGGGTCTAGGCTCTGTACACATGATCCGGGAGCTCGATGTTTGCTCAGATCTTCTGGATAACGTCGAGTCCCGTGAGCTCAATGATGAGCAAGCAAAAGCCGTGGTTTGCTTCGACAATCTGGTTCAGCTTATTGCCTCCGCCGGCTCCGGCAATACTTCTACGATGGTTCGGCATCGCTACCTGAAGAGATTTGGACTGGAAAGCTTGGCTCTGCCCCCCGCACATGTTCAATGAAACCATCCCCACACGACTTGTCGGTTGGTCAACAAGGTGGTATTGGTTCTGATTCAAGGTCATGTCATATAGCTACTAGTCATCAGGGATGATCTATGCGCCGGCAGACACTGCCAGATTGGCATCCCTGTTTTGTTATTAGTAACAGGGAGTGTCGCTGTGTATCTGTCCGTCTTAAAACTCGAAAATTTCCGCCAGTTTGGCCAAGCTGCCCGTGGCTTGGAGGTCTGCTTTAACCCTGGCGTTACTGCACTGGTTGGGGAAAACGATGCGGGTAAAACAGCCGTCATTGATGCGATCCGGTATGTGCTGCAAACCCGGGATGCCGAGTACCTCAAGCTGCAGCTCGAAGATTTTCATATCGATGACAGCGGCGCCCAGGCCAATACCATCACGCTGCGATGCACCTTAGAGGGCTTGAGCAAGACGGAACTGGGGGCATTCGCTGAATATGTGACCTACAAGAGCGGCGTAGGCCGTTTGCACATCCACTGGTCAGCAACACGCGTTGCGGGCTCAACGCTAACCCGTCGGTGGGTAGATATTTCTGTCCGATCAGGAGAGAACGGCGAAGGGCCGTCACTGGATGCGGGGGCACGTTTGCTGCTCGCTGCTGCGTACCTGAAACCCTTGCGTGATGCCGAGCGGGAGATGTCGCCAGGTCGAAATTCTCGGCTGTCTCAGGTCTTGAGCAGTTTCCCAAGCATCGATGTGGGAAACGCGTTCGATATCGCAACCCCGCCTGCCACTACGCTGGATGCAGAAGCACTGAGCATTGCTGGTATGGGCGACTACATGCGGTACTTGGTGAACAAGCACAGCGCTATCGTCATTGCGGAACATGCCATTAACCATAACTACCTGGCCCCGCTTTCTCTTGCCGGCCAGCCGCTGTCGAGCCGGATCAGTTTCGGTGAAGGCGGTACTGACGAGGCAAGGCTTAAGCAGATCCTTGAACGCCTGGAGCTCGGTTTGCTTGATCACGCGTCGGGTGAGTCGAGGGGCGTGTATGGTTTGGGTTCGAACAACGTGCTGTTCATGGCGTGCGAGCTACTTCTGCTTGGGAAGGAGCCCGATGGTCTGCCGCTGCTGTTAGTTGAAGAGCCTGAGGCTCACCTGCACCCACAGCGGCAGTTGCAGCTCATGGAGTTTCTTGAGAAGGCCGCGAAGCCGGCAGATGGGTTGAGACCGGTGCAAGTGATTCTGACCACCCACAGCCCGAATCTGAGCTCAAAGATCCCGATCCAGAATCTTGTTCTCATGCACCGAGGGCAGGCGTTCTCCCTGGCCGAGGATCAGACATGCCTGGGGGCTGATGACTACCGATTCCTGAGTCGTTTCCTTGATGTCACGAAAGCAGGACTGTTCTTCGCAAAGGGGCTGCTGGTAGTGGAGGGCGATGCTGAAGCGATCCTTCTCCCGGCCCTTGCGCGCAGGCTTGGAAAAGACCTGACCAAGCATGGTGTGTCGGTGATTAATGTGGGCGGAGTAGGGTTGCGGCGCTACTCCAAGATCATGCAGCGTCGAGACACGAGTAAGGGTGAAATTTCCATTCCTACGGCGTGCATTACCGACATGGATGTCATGCCTGACTGCGCGCCTGAGATTCACGAATTGGTAACGGGGCCAACAGATCCCAAGTGGAACAGTACTACCCGTCGCTGGAAGGCTGTGCGAGATTTCGGCGCGACTGCTGCAGAGCAAAAAGCCGGTATGGCTGAGCATCGCCAGAAGCGGATGGCAAGCGACGGGCAGTGTGTTCGAACATTCGTAGCTGACCACTGGACACTAGAATATGACCTGGCCTTCTCCGGTCTTGCGCGGGAAGTGCACGCGGCAGCTTACCTCGCGATCAACGAGGGAAAGGTTGATCAGAGGAAGGTGACTAGAGCAGCTCTTTTGGTTGAAGCTGAAACCGCATTCAAGGCCATCGAGACAGCCCACTCCACAAAGGAGGCTAGGTGTTCCGCTGTCTACAAGTTGGTCAAGAAGGCCTCCAAAACCATTACGGCTCAGCACCTGATCGACCTGATAGAAGAGCGTTTCGAGGCCAAGACGCTGGATGCGGCAACTCTGCGTGGCTCGCTTTCAAAGTCTGTGATTCACGCGATCGAATACGCCACCAGTGGCTCAGCAGTACCGCAGACTGGTTCTACGGTCACACCGGTTACCATGGGCACGGTAGCCGGCACCTCAGAGGCTGTTGAGGAGAGCGAGGAATGAACCTGGCCCAGCTCATCGATCCGATAACCGATGACGATGTAGAGTGGGTCACCAAGCTCATGAGGCTGGATGCATTGGACGAGTCTCGACGCCTCTTCCTGAAATCCATGAGCACACTGGACGTCTCTGCTTGCCCCGGCAGCGGCAAGACCACATTGGTGGTGGCCAAGCTGGCTATCCTCGCTCGTCATTGGAAGAGTCGAACTCAGGGTATCTGCGTCCTTTCACATACCAACGCAGCTCGGGAGGAAATTGAGCATCGCTTAGGAGGCTCGGAGATTGGGCAGCGTCTGCTTCGCTACCCACATTACATCGATACCATCCATGGCTTCACTGGGCGATTCCTTGCTTCACCGTGGCTGCGCTCGAAGGGCATTCCACTCACTGCCATCGACGATGAACTTACGCATGCCGCCCGCCGGAAAGCACTGAAGCCCTGGGAATACGCGGGCATGAAGAAAACGTTCGAATCGGCGTTCATCAAAGTGGAAAGTTTGCGCTTAAGAACTATCGATTTCGACAATCCGCTAACCGGTTGGAATCTGAAATTCGGGGCTCATACGGACACCTACAAAAATGCCTGCAAAGCGATGGCTCATGCAGCGAAGACAGGGCATTTTTGCTTCGATGAAGTATTCGTCTTGGCTGATGCGCTGCTGGTTGACGAGCCTGAGGTAGCGAGCGCTTTGCGAGCGCGCTTTCCCTGCGTTTTGGTCGATGAGATGCAAGATACGCGGTACGAGCAGGCCGACATCTTGAGCAAGGTTTTCCCGCGTCAGGATCCAGATGTTTGTGTCATCAGGGTTGGGGATCCCAACCAGGAAATCTTCGAAGTGAAGGTGGAGCTACCAGAGCCGTTTCCTGATCAGTCGAGCACCATGGAAATCGCAAGTAGCTTCCGTTTCAATCAGTCGATCGCGTCCATCGCCAATCCCTTTGCCTACCTACCAATCACTGGCGGCCTGGTAGGGTTACGGCAGAGTGGTACAGGCCAACCTACTCCCAACACCATCATCGTCTTCCCTGATGGCGACGTGAGTAACGTCCTGAATGCCTATGGGCAGCTGTTGATCCAGCACCTACCTGCCGGTGTCCGAACATCAGGTGTCTATGCGGTTGGAGCGGTACATCGACTGGAGAATGACAAGCCAGAGCATTACCCCAAAGCGGTTGAGCATTACTGGGCTCCGTATCAGTCAGAGGTTAATAAGCCTTCGTTCAAGCCGCGTACGTTTTCAGAGGGTGTGCACATCGCCCGTCGCTATGTTGCTAGGGATGCAACTGCGGCTCTAGGCGTGGAACTGATAGCGTCCTGCCTGTTAACCCTGGTGCGCCTGGCGTTTCCCATGGATGCGATTGTGGCAAGGTCTCGCAGTCATCAATGCGTCGAACAGCATCTTGCCGGTCGTGCTGGAATACTCGCCGCTTATCGCGGATGGCTCGAACGGCTGTTGTTCAGCCCCGTTGGGTTTACCCAGGCGGAATGGGATGCAACGGTCGCCTCACACTTGATGGATCTTGCTGCGGATTTGGTCTTTTCTGATCAACTGCTGGCAGCAGCGGATGCTGAAGCCTATCTCGCCTGGTCAACTGCTCCTCTGGTAGAAGACCCAGGTTACAACGGTGGTGCGCTTCTCAACACATACAGGTTTGAGACCGATTCTGAGAGCGTGAACATCCGGTTGTCTTCGATTCACGCCGAGAAGGGTAAAACGCATGCTGCCACCCTGATTCTGGAAACGTACAACCGCACTCACTTCGTCAACAAGCTCTTGCCGTGGCTCGAAGGCAAAGCCTCATCTGCTAAGCGTCCGAACGAGGCAGCAAAGAAGAGCATGATGCTCATGTATGTAGGGATGACTAGGCCGACCCACATGCTCTGTCTGGCCATGCGAAAAAGCTCGATGGGTGAGGGTAAAGCCGAGACCAAGAGGAGGGCAGCACTGCAGCAGGCGGGCTGGGCAATTATCGACATTTGATGCGAACACGTGGTTCGCCGTTTAGATAACTCAAGGATGAAGACAATGGCGTCAGACAAGAAGATGGCCAAGAGAGCCAAACGTGCCAAGCTCAAGGCGAGGGAGACCAGGGTCGCACGAAGTGTGATCAGCGATGACGGCTCAGCGTTACTAGATGATCTTGCTAAGGGCATGGTGAGTTTGCTGTGGAAGCTGGCTGAAGCTGAAGTGACCAGCATGGTGGAAATGCTCAAGACTCTCATGATCGAGACGGGTCAAGCAGAGATAGCTTACCTGGATGATGAGGTGGACTTCCAAATCATCGTCCTGAAAACCTATGGGCAGCGTGTTGAAGGGCGGCCAGACGACTGGATGGCGCAGCCTGCATTCCTTGAAGCGTATGCAGAAGCTGCACGCTGGGTTGGACGGTCGGAGCTAATAGAAGCCTGGCAGGATGCCCATGTGCTGAAGGACTGACGTGACTATGCTTCTCGCCCTGCAGAAGCTGTTCATGTCTAGGAAAGCGGTCGAGCACCCGGTACCTCATTTCCTTATCTTCGACCAGCCAAGCCAGGTCTACTTCCCAGTGAAGCGGGCAGCGAAGGACGATGGGGAGCATGAGCTCAACGATGAAGACCGCATTGCGGTGCGCAAGGTCTTTCTGGCCTTGGCGGCTGCAGTGAGTGCTTTGGAGGGGCGTCTGCAGATCATCGTCCTTGACCATGCCGATGAGGGTGTCTGGGGGACATTCCAGGTGTTGTACTCACCGAGGCGTGGCGAGACAAAAAGCTCGTGCCTTCGTGGTTTGGAGATACTGAAGAGCAGAGCTGATGGCCCGTGATCTTTCCGGGTGATGTATACGGGTTAGGTCAAGACCTATCCCGTGAAATCAAACGCGAGGACGCGAGTTACGCGGGCACATGCCCTTGGCAAATCTTTGGATCAGGAACTATGAGTGATTTCAAACCCATCAGCAAAAGCAAATTCGACGCGTATTTCTATGGACGATCGCCTTTCGTAAAGCAGTTCACTGAAGAAAGCCACTGGTACATCTACGAATCGCCTGAAATCACGCTCTTGGCCGTCGTCCTGCACTGTAAGATCGACAATGACTACAACGCCATCGTGCTCGCTAGGGATTTGAACAAGCGATTCAGGGCCGTGGACACGCGGTGTTCCCTGCCAACCCCTGAAGACGCGATGAAGGAAGCCTTGGAAGGCGTGCCGAAGCTCGCCGCGTCTGCTGTTGATGGGCTGATCTCTCAAGGCGATGAGACTCCCAGCCCCTTCGCAATTTTTGCGGCGAAAGTTTCGCAGCATAAACGCAATCGCTATCTGAAGATGCTTCTCGACGATCCGACCTATTACCCTGCCCGAGTAGCTATGGAGGAGCTCGCCCACTGGTTTGAAGACCCCGACGGCATTTTCATTCGGGGGCTGCAGGGCAACGAATTTAACTCACGCCTGTTCGAGCTCTACCTGCATGCAGCATTCTACGAGCTCGACTTCACCATCGATCACTCCAACGCGCAGCCGGATTATCTCCTCTCCAAGCACGGTCATCAGGTTGCTGTCGAAGCTGCCACCGTGGCTGAGCTTGAGGAGGAGGGGGGAAAGGATGCTGATCTCGGTGCTGCTGCCGATGCTGAGAATGGTGGCGGTGACTACGATGCTGATGGGGAAGATGATGCTTCTGAATCGGTAGACCCAGCCCTGGCAAGACGAAGAGGTAAAAGGTTAGATCAGAGCGCAATCGAGAAGCTCATGGAGCACGTCGAAAACGAGTTGCCTTTCAAGTTTCAGCGCACCCTGGCGAAGAAGGTGCGTCACCGTCCAGAACCATTGAATCTGCCGTACTGGGAGCTACCACACACCAAAGGCAAGCCTTTCGTCATCGCGGTGCACGACTACTCGAAAAGCATGTCCATGGCTATGTCTTCCAGCCCGATGCAGAGATATCTCTACGGGCTAGAATTGGTCGACGGCAAGATGGTGCGCATCGAGCGGCATGAGCATAAAGGGCGCACCATCGCATCCAACTTTTTCGGCCAGCTGGGCAACCGTCATGTCTCCGCGGTCATGCTGGTCACCCAGGCTACGGTGCCCAAATTCAATCGGATGGGTCGGATTGCAGGTGTGCGGGACAATAACTCATTGGCGATCGTCCATGGCGTGCGCACGAATGCCGATGGCGAGCTTGGCCCCTTTAGGGCTGTCGCTGAAGATCCCAGGTACAGCGAGGCATGGCACGACGGGATCTACATGTTCCACAATCCCAACGCTGCCATTCCACTGGAACCAAGTCTGTTCCATCGTGTGATTCACTGCTTCGAGCGAGATGGGCAGCTAGAAGAATGGTTCCCATCAAACTACATCGTGGGCTCCGTCACTGAAATGCACAGGTTTTCTGATGAGGCTGCTGATGAGATTTGGAAAAACCTTGAGCCATACTTGGGTAGGTTTGAGTAAGTGCGCCGCTGAGCATCAGGCAGTGTCGTTAAATGACTTTTGCGGAGTGTTCCTGCTCTCCAAAGCGCTAATGAAAGGCAGGAACATCAACCTTAACACTCACGGGCCTTCAATTACTCGTCTGTAGCTGTCGGTTGCCAGAGCCATTCGATGCCCCACAGCGGCCGATCTTGCTGGATCTCTTTCACCACCGTGATGTGAGCGTCATACGCTGGCTTATCGAATGTCGTCCAACTGCTGCCTTTTACGAGCGCTGCCTTGAAGGCCTGCTGGAGCTTCGACCCTTTGAAAGGCACAGTATTAAGATGACGATCAATTGCTCCGAGCAGTTGCCGGTCTATAGGAGGATGCAGCTTGGCAAGCTTGGCGTTGCTTTCATCCATGCCCGCCAGGATGAGTTTGGACTTGAGGTAAATGTTCACCAGCTTCTGGGCTCTGCCGAAGCTGCATTCGAGCTGGCATTCTTCTTCTCGATAGAGGCCAGTGGTTTCATCTTTCCACTTGCGGACGTATTTGATCTTCGCGGCACGATCCATCACCTCATGGAAAAGCTCATCCAAATGGCCATCAATTTCATGAGGCGGAGGAAGGTCGTCCAGGGTGGCAATTCGACCCACCCGCGTTTCATTGATCAATTGAGACGCCACCACCATCGTGTGGCCTGGCCCTTGTCTTGAGTAAGCACGCCCTGCGGCCCAGATCGCGAAGCGATGACGATGTTCCGTCATGGTGTATTTGTCTTGCATACGGACTGCTTCCTGCCTTTGAGAGTTGTAAGCGCCAGACTGGCTCGATCTGCAAGTGAGTATGGCTGGGCGGCCATCTGCCATCAATCCGTTGATCCGGGCTGCAAGGCTCTCTAGCGTCGGTGCGGATTAAAGAGGGCATCGGGCGGGGGTACTTCGATTGAGCGCCGGTAGGGGTGAGGGGGAGTTAGCGCCGATGAAGTGGGAGAGCGAAATGATCGTGTCCCAGGAAGTGGTGTAACTCATTGTGGTTCTGGCCACTGAGTTTGCCGTTTAGTTGATCACGGCCGACAGCTTGGCCTGTGGATTATCGCTGACTGCTTCGAAGGCCTCCAACTGCATATATCGCCGTTGCAGGCACCACTCGTCGTTCTGCTCCAGCAGCATCGCGCCTACCAGCCGCGTGATTGCTGGATCATTGGGAAAGATGCCCACGACGTCGGTGCGGCGCTTGATCTCGGCGTTGAGCCGTTCCAGTGGATTGGTGCTGTGCAACTGCTGGCGGTGCGCTTTTGGAAACGCCATGTGTGCCAGCACTTCATCCTCGCAGCCGTCCATGAGCGTCGCGATCTTGGGGTACTTTTCGCGCAGCTGATCGGCAACTAGGCGCCACTGCTGGTGGCATTCGTTGCGGCTGTCCTGGGCGAAAATCGTACGCAGAAGCGCCGCCACCATCGTGCGCTGGCCCTTGCCCACATGAGCCATGGCGTTGCGCATGAAATGCACGCGGCAACGCTGCCAGGTCGCGTTGAAGACCTTGGAAACAGCTGCCTTGAGCCCTTCGTGGGCGTCTGAGATGACCAGCTTCACGCCACGCAGGCCACGCCGCATCAGGCTGCGCAGGAAGTCCGTCCAGAAGGGCTCGGCTTCTGACGGGCCAACCCGCATGCCCAGGACTTCACGGCCACCGTCGGTGTTCACGGCCACAGCGATTATTACGGCGACCGAGACGATGCGCCCGGCCTCCCGCACCTTGACGTAGGTGGCATCGATCCAGAGGTAAGGCCAGTCGCCTTCAAGCGGGCGGTCAAGGAAGGCGTGAACGCGCTCATCGATCTCGCTAGCCAGCCGTGACACCTGGCTCTTGGAGATGCCAGTCATGCCCATGGCCTTGACCAGCTCGTCCACCGAACGCGTTGAAACGCCTTGAATGTAGGCTTCCTGGATCACCGCTGCCATGGCCTTCTCGGCAGTACGTCGAGGCTCGAGAAAGCCAGGAAAGTAGCTGCCTTGGCGTAACTTCGGGATCTTCAGGTCAACGTCACCGGCGCGGGTTTGCCAGAGGCGATCCCGGTAGCCGTTGCTGCTGTTCGTGCGGTCGGGGCTTTTGACATCGAAGCCGGCGCCGCACAGGCCTTCGACATCGAACTCCATCATGCGCTGGGCAACAAACTGGATCATTTGCTTGAGCAGATCAGCGTCTGCCCCTTTCTCAACCAACTCGGTCAATGCGATAGTGGGCTTGGTCATCGTGGTTTCTCTGGTGAAGGTTAAGTCCGCAAACTCAACGTTAGCCAAGAACCACGATGACCATCCTCTTTCGCCCGCAGGGCGCCTTCGGCTGGTTCAGTTACACCACTTCCCGGGACACGATCAGCGAAATTGACGGGGTGGCGTCATCCAACCGTCGCGTGGACTAAGCCGTTTCTAAGAAATTGATTTGTAAGGGCTTTCAAAGTGTGCATCCAAGTGCATGCTTGGGGTGGGAGCACGATGGGTTCCAGCAGGCCCGGATTTCCTGGCTTCTGTAGGTTTTGCTTTTATTGGTTTTTAGGGTAGGTAGGGTTATGGGGGAAGGGTACCTTGGATAAGGGTTCGAATCTCTACGCTTCCGCCATATTCAAAGCCCTGACATTGTCAGGGCTTTTTGCGTTTTTGGGGTTTGGGATGGTCCGGGAGGGCGTTCTTGGAGGAGCGGGTGAGTGGGTTTTGATCGCATGTGGGCGGGCAGGGGTCTGGCGATCGCCGTGCAGTATTCCTGAGTTCGAGCGCCGCCCGCGCGGCGCTCGATCTCTTAGGCGCTGCATCCCTTTCGGTGAGCACCTCGAAAGGCAGGCTTTTGGCGAGGTCTACGGTCACTTTCCTTGGAGTGCCAGCGTCAGCTCGCTTCGAATTTTTCCATGTCTCTCCTCTGCGTAGAGGGGCGCCGATGTCCAGTTGTAAAACCATGCGGGCATTCTACGTTTTTCGTCCGGCTCGTGGGCATAGCGAGGAAATAGGTGGCAATGCAGCTCGGGCTCGGAGTTTCCAAGGATTTCATAGTTGATCCGCAGGGCTCCAGTAACCTGTAGCAGCGCATCTCCAAGTCGAGCCATGTCGAGGAGGTAAGCCGCCCTGGATTCTGAGTCCAGATCGTTCAGGCTGGGTACCACAGGGTCAGGCAGCAAGAGGCAATAGCCTTCAAGAAATTGCACATCGCCCATCACCGCCCAGCCTGATTGCATTCTGCAGATTACTTTGTCGTTAGCGCCGTTACGCGCCAGTTCCACACGCTGTGTGATCAGAGACATTTGGTCAGTCCACAATAAAGAGTTTAGCTCCAGTACGTGTCGATGACCGGTGCGCCTCCGCACCGTCCCCCACTTGATAGCTCATACCCGGCTGCAAGGTGAAAGTCCGACCATCCTCCAGCTCGGTGTCCAGCCGACCTTCCAGGCAAAACAGAATATGACCCTTCCGGCACCAATGATCGGCCACATATCCTGGGGTGTACTCAACCCATCGAACCCGAACGTCTCCAAACAGACAGGTACGCCAATACGCCGTACCGTTCTCGCCCGGATAAGCGACAGGATCGATTTTTGACCAGTCCGTGGTACCAAACGGGATTGCTGACAGTTCCATGACAACCTCGTAGAAACAGTGAGGCCTGAACCGTACCGATGAAATCGCTCTGCCAATAGACACAGACCGCTGGGAATTTGGACATACAGACAGCCCAGCGAACCTGCCTCAGGGGCCAAGCTGCTTCAGAACTGCCGCCACAATCGCTTCCGGCCTGTCTTCCTGCATCAGGTGGCCTGAGTTCTTTACTCGGACGCAGGGCTGTCGGGAGATAAGCCCAGCAAGACGCTCCCCCTGGGAATAGGGAATCCAGGCATCCTCCGATCCCCAAAGCACCGATACGGGGCAATCCAGCTGCCCGTAGAGGGGTTCGATTTCGTCGGTGTAGCCCTGATTCATCTGTGCGATCTGCCTGTAGAAGGCCGCCTGGCCAATCGGCCCCAGCCATGGGGCGCTGTACGCTTGCAGGGCTTCGTCACTGAGGGGATTGGCCGCAGCGGTTTGCAGATAGGCTGCCAGCAGCGCTCGGTGCATGTAGTCGGGCATACCGGCAAAGGCGGCCTCATGTTGACGGACATGCTGAACGAAAGGAGAGCCCCAAGGTGCCAGGGCTACGGCATCGAAAATGGTGAGGGACGCATAGCGCAGACCGTTCAGGTAGTAAGCGCGCAGTGCTGTCGCGCCTCCAAAGTCATGGGCCAGGACGTCAGGGCGCTCGATGCCCCATTCCTCGAAAAGCGCAACCAAGACGTTGTTCTGCATCGCCAATGAAACGTCCTGGCCCTCCCTCATTTCAGACAGGCCATAGCCAACCAGGTCGAAGTAATACACGGTTCTGCGGTCAGCGAGATGAGGTATGACGCGCCTCCATACCTGCGAAGAGAAGGGGGTGCCATGGATGGCGACCAGCGGCGAGCCGGTCCCCGTTTTTCCCCATCTGACGGTGTTGCCTTCGATGCTCGATGCGTAGGGTAGATCCAACATGGCTCACCTCACATTGTCATTTAGCTAAATGACTATATGATGTGGGCATGGACAGATCAATACAGATGAAAGCGATGAGCAGTGAGGTCCGCATGGCGATCCTTCGCCTGCTCGCAGCACCGCGTGACCACTTCGCTGAACAATGGTCGGCAGACCCCGTCGAGTTCGGTGTCTGCATGACCCTTATCGCAAGTGCGCTGGGTATTGCCCAGCCAACAGCGAGCCGTCACCTTGAGATCCTCAGGCAGGCGAGGTTTATCTCGGTTTCAAAGCAGCATAAGTGGTCGTACTGCAAGCGTAACGATGCCGAGATTCTCGAGTACCTGGAGTGGCTCAGGCTTGAGTTGTCGCCGGGTGGATGTGTCTAGTAATTTTGGTTCGTTGGTGCCTCGCAGCACCGCAGGCGATCCGCTTCACCGCAGAGCAAACAAGGAGAGTGAGTGCCAATGGGCAAAAGGTTGGAAAAGGTCCGAGGGTGGCTCACGCCTCGCAGGCGCATCTGGGCAGGTGTAGGCCTGTTAGCCGCGTTTATTTTGATTCCGGCAGTCAGCTCAGGAACGACGGTGGATTGGCTGATAGGGCCAGCAGCCGTTTTCCTCATAGGCGGCCTCATGCCCGAGTCGACCAGAAGACAGTGAGGCGCTGACGGGAAGTGCCAGTGGGTCGGAGGAGAGCAGCAGGCATTTTTCGCCGCTGCCCTGTCTGTCGTTACTTACCGCGAGGCTTGCCAGCATCGCTGCGCTTATCACGGACTTGGCCGTCCTTGTTGCGAGAGCGTGGTTGTTCACCACCGCCAGGCTTTGGAACGTTCACGTTAGGGTTGAGAGGGCGACGATCTGTCATACGGAATCTCCTTCGTTCAGCAATGTGAGTTACGAGAGGTGTTCAGTAAGCCGCAAGCCATTCAGAACGTGTATCCACACTATGTGGTGTTTTCTGATTAGGCTGAACACAACATAGTGCGTCTCGCTCGTTTCGGCAAGTATTTTGGATCCCATGATGGCATGGACTTTTTCAGCATCTTTTCAAGGGCGTCGTGTGGAGCTTTATGGCCCTTTCCGAATCAAGGAAGCGATAGCGGCAGATGCAAAAGAGGGAAGGGTTGGGCGACCACCATTTGGGCTTGAGGACCAGCCCTTACAAGGTGTTGAGAATGGGCGTTCGACTTGGATTTGCCGGGGTCGCTTTGCGACCCTTTCGCGGCACAAGGCCGCTCCTACAGGTGACCGCGCCATCCTGTAGGAGCGGCCTTGTGCCGCGAAAGGGCTGCAAAGCAGCCCCGGCAATCTTGAATTGAAGCGACCATCTCCTAGCCGGCCTTGGGGTGAGGCTCAAACCTCCGGAACCCCTTTCTCCCAAACGGTCCAATTCTTCAGAATCTCCTGCACCAGCGGATTGGCAGTCCGATAGAGATTCTCCAGCGCCGGAACAAAACCGCCCTGGTCGGCATACTTGAGCAGGTTCCCCACCTCGCTGCCCCCCGGCTCAGGCCGATCAAAGTCAGACCCCGCCCGCACTACCGCCACCCGCTGCACATCCACCAACCCTTCACGGCTGGCCCGCAGCAGCGCTTCATAGGTGGAGTTATCCTCCTGCTGGGTAGTGCAATATTCCCCCTTGTTATCCGTCAGCAACCGAGTCCAGACCTCGGCCCGCTCACTCAGGCGCGTCCCGGAAAACCAGGTGTTGCCCGCCACGGTGTCGCACCGGGTCACCACCGGCGGCTGGTTGGCCGGCGCCATCGGGTACTTGAGCCGCCAGGCCGCCGACTCCTTGCTCTCGCTCAGGCTAACCCCGTGTGACAGGGCATAGGCCTTGGCCTGAAGCTTCGGATTGAGCTCGAAGACCTCGGTCTTGTAGTCCAGCGGCGGCTTCTCGTTCGGCCCCTTGGTGTTGATCCCCAGGTAGCCCGTCGGCCAGTCCTTGGGCGCATCCCGCGAGTCCAGCTCCCACTGCGTGCCGAACTCCACCAGGTAATGGGCCCAGGCGGTGGTGCCGAGGGTCCCGTGCTTCGGGTTGATCCCGGCAATCCCCGCGACCAGGAAGTAGCTCTTGCGCAGGTCGAACTTCGGCGACAGCGCCAGTGCCAGGGTCGAGGCCGCGGCGTTGGTCTGGCCCATGCCGGTCACCAGGAGGCAGACGTCCTGGCTGTTGCAACGTATCACCGGATATTCCGCCGACAGGCCCGGCACACGCACCTCCTGCTTCAGTTCCAGGCGCTCGATCCAGTGCTGGGCCTCGGGAGCGAACATGGCGATCAGCATCACCTTGGGCCTGATCGGCGGCGCAGCCGTCTCGCCGGCCTGGGCCGTCGAGGTGAGCAGGATGCCGCAGGCCAGGCCCGCGGCGAGGGAAAGACGGTGCATCGGGTGCATGCAAGCCTCCATGGCGCAAGCGATCAGAACTGGTAGCCGACCCCGGCGTAATACCCCCAGCCATCGGACCGGCCGCGGAAATCGCCGTCGCCGAAATTCAGCTGGCTGCCGTCCTGCCAGTTGCCGCCATTGTGGAAGTGGCGGCCCACCAGGGTGAAGCGCAGGTGGGTGAAGGCGTACAGCAACACGTTGGTGGATACCGTGGCATTGGCCGTGCGGTTGGGGTTGTCCTTGTGCAGGTCCGAGCCGAAATCGAAGTTGGTGAAGCCGATATAGGTCAGCGAGGCGCCGTTGTCGAACTTGCCGAGGGGTACGATGTACTTGAGCTGGGCCCGGTAGCCGTCCCACGAGTACTCGTTGCTGGCGCCATAGTTCTCCCACTGGTAGCGGCCGTAGAAGTTGGCCGACAGATTGATCCGCGAATGGGTGTCGATGTCGGTGCCCAGGCCGCTGTACAGGGTGTTGGCGCGGTTGGCGCTGTTGCTGCCGTGGTCGTAGATCCAGTCGAAGGCTACGTACCACTCCTTGAACGGGCCGACGGCCAGGCTGCGGCCGGCCAGGTAGTCGATGGAGATCCGCGGCTCGTGCTCCATGAACAGCGGCGAGCCGTGGTCCCACGCGCCCTTGTCATGGCTGTTGCCGATGTCGAGGATCTTCGGGATGTCGATGTAGCCGTACAGCTCGAACGGCCCCTTGCGGCCGAAGTACTCGTATTCGAGGTAGATATCGTCGACAGGGCGGGGGCCGAAACTGATGTCCTTGGTGCCGATCAGGGTGAAGTTCTGGTTGTACCAGTTCGACAGGTAGGGCCCCGATTTGGCCGGTGCGGCGGCCGGGCTCAGGGCCTCGCCCTGGGCTGACTCGCTGGGGGGATTTTCCTGGGCCTGGGTGGTGACGCTGAGTAGTCCCGTAACAGCGCCCAGTAGCAAGGAGACAGCCAGGGGGGAGCGAGCCGCTGGGCGCAGGGATGCAGGTTGACGCATTGAAAGTCCTTGTTCATGCGGTGGTAGCCCCGAAAGGCTGAGGTGAGCGAAAGCTTCGGCGATTGTTAGCTTAATTGTTTTGAGCAAACGTTTGCATACTCTGTACCAACCTGCCAGAGGTGCTTGAAATAAAAGCCGAACTCGGGGTTTTAGCTGACCTTTCGGTTAGAAAGTTGCACTGGAGCTGGGCGTGGGATGGGGGCGGGCACGAGCATGGGGCGGTAATGCTGCGGGTGGCGACGAAAAATGAGGGAGTGGGTCTTATATTGAGCGTGGGCGGTGTACGCGATGGGCTTGCGGCGCCTCACCAGGGCGAGCCGCAAATCCATCACCATCTTGCTGGCATCACTTCACTGCAGTGTTTCGGGCTTCCTTCCCTGGGAGGCCTCCTTCAATCCCTGCTCCATCCGCCCAATTACCTGCGCCAGTATCGCTGCTCTTTCCAGCTCTCCCGACGCTTTCATCCGTGCATGATCCCGGCGCAGGTTCAGCAGGCATTTCTGCAGTCCAAGCGCCGAGCTGTCGTAGTTGTCCATGTCGTTCTCACTGGCCGTGGGCATCCGTGCCGTTGTAGGAAAGGCTCGACGGTATCAGGTCAATTCCCCGGCCAATACTGATTATTCATACACCGGATCACAAACCCGTAGAAACGTCCTACAGCAACAAAAGAGGCGTCTTACAGGATGGCCGGGGTGAATGTTTCGGCATGCGTCCGCTCATTCTGCGGCAGGCCCCGGAGTATAAGGCCTGCCACGGAACAGACGGGTTGCAGAGGCAATCCGCGTCTCCCGGCACCCGACATGCGCTGCCGAAACGATATGTTGCAATTGCCCTTACAGATGGTCCGCATCCACCACGGCCTTGACGAATGCCTCGGGCGCTTCCTGCGGCAGGTTGTGGCCGATGCCACCGCTCACCAGGCGGTAGGCGTACTTGCCGGTGAAGCGTTTGGCGTAGGCCTCGGCCGGTGGATGCGGCGCGCCGTTGGCATCGCCTTCGAGGGCGATGGTGGGTACGCCGATGGCG
Organism: Pseudomonas sp. DVZ6; assembly: GCF_024259445.1. Classification (NCBI taxonomy): domain Bacteria; kingdom Pseudomonadati; phylum Pseudomonadota; class Gammaproteobacteria; order Pseudomonadales; family Pseudomonadaceae; genus Pseudomonas; species Pseudomonas sp. DVZ6. The sequence continues at coordinate 74,589 of NZ_JANCLM010000011.1, read as the reverse complement.
GGGAAGGTGGCCAGCTTCGCCTCCAGCGGGTCGTAGCGGGTCTCGCCCTGGGCCAGGCCGAGCCGCCAGCGGTAGTTGTGCACGGTGATGGCGACCTGGTCGGGGTTGTCCAGGGCCTTGGCGCTGCGCTCGAAGGTGGCGTCGTCGAACTTCCACTGCGGCGAGGCGGTCTGCCAGATCAGCCGGGCGAAGGCGTGGCGGTTGCTGTCGTAGCCGGCGCGGCCGCGCTCGGTGGCGAAGTAGTACTGGTACCACCACTGCAGTTCGGCGCTGGGCGGCAGCGGGGCCTTGGCGGCTTCCTGGCTGCTGATCAGGTAGCCGCTGACCGACACCAGCGCCTTGACCCGCTCGGGCCACAGGGCCGAGACGATATCGGCGGTGCGCGCGCCCCAGTCGAAGCCGCCGAGCACGGCGCGCTTGATCCCAAGGGCGTCCATGAAGGCGATGACGTCGCTGGCCAGGGCGGCGGGTTGGGCATTGCGCGGGGTGTTCGCGCAGAGGAAGCGGGTGTCGCCGTAGCCGCGGGCGTAGGGCACCAGCACCCGGTAACCCTGGGCGGCCAGTTGCGGCGCCACCTGCTCGTAGCTGTGGATGTCGTACGGCCAGCCGTGCAGGAGGATCACCACCGGGCCGTCGGCGGGGCCTTGTTCCACGTAGGCGACGTCCAGCACGCCGGCCTGGACATGCTTGAGCGGGCCGAAGGGGGTGGACTGGCGGGCTGCGGCAGGCGAGCGGGTTTCCTCGGCCTGACCGGGGGTGGTGGTCAGCAGGGCCAGAGGCAGCAGGGCGCAGGCGAGCAGGGCTGAGCGGTTGAGGCGGTTGGCGCTGGCGAACATGGTGCATCTCCTTGGCGGGCCATCGGTGTGGGCGGGATGGCGTGTAGTTAAGGAGGTGGCTGTGTCCGGGGTGTGTCGGGTGCTGGTGGGGTGGGCGTTCGTGTGTATCGGGAGGCGGTTGGTACACAGAATGCTACACAAGGGCAGGGCTTCGTGAGCAGTTTCAGCTATCTGCGTGGGAGCGGGCTTGCCCCGCGATGCAATGGATGGCACCGGCCATGCCGGTGATCGCGGGGCAAGCCCGCTCCCACGCAGACCTCGCTAGCCCGCTAAATCAGAGCGTTGTGATTTGGGCGTTCTTGGGTTTCATCGTTCGCTTGCGCCTGCAGCCAGTGCACCACTTGCTCGGCGGCCGAGCCTGCCTGCGGAGCATGGCCGGCGAGCAGGTGGAAGCCGGCGTTGCTGTGCAGTTCATGGTCTTCAAGGGCGAGTACCAGCGTGCCGGCCTTCAGGGCATTCGCCACCAGCAGGCGGGGCACCAGGGCGATGCCCATGCCTTGCTCGGCGGCCTCGATGGCGAGGATGGTCTGGGAGAACACCGGGCCGCTGAAGCGCGTGCCGGGCAGCGCGTAGTGATCGAACCAGCGCTTCCAGTTGTTGTGGCTGTCGGAGATCAGCGGCTGCTGCGCAAGATCCGCGGCTTGCCGCCAAGGGTGTTCACCGCGCAATGCCGGCGCGCATACCGGCACCGCCACGCCGGGCAGCAGGGGCAGGGCATAGGCGTCGGCGAAGGGCGGGGCTCCCCAGCGCACCGCCAGGTCCACGGCGCCCTTGCCGCTCAACGGGCGGGTACTGTCGGAGGCATCGATCATCAGCGCCACCGGCGGGTGGGCCTGGGCCAGCAGGCCCAGGCGCGGGATCAACCAGCGGCTGGCGAAGGCGGGGGTGGTGCTGAGCAGGATCTGCCGGGGATCGCGCTGGCTGTCGCGCTCCAGCAGTTCGCCGGTGGCGTCCTCGATGATGTCCAGGGCCAGGCGCACGCGGGTCAGGTAGTCGGCGCCGTCCGGGTTGGGCCGCAGGCCTCGGGGCAGGCGCTCGAACAGCGGGCGGCCGAGCTTGTCCTCGAGGGTGCGCACCTGCTGGGCGACGGCGCCGGGGGTGACGTGCAGCTCGTCGGCGGCGGCGCGGAAGCTGCCCAGGCGAGCGGCGGCCTCGAAGGCCACCAGGTGATTGACGATGGCGGGGGCATTGCGTCGCTTGGGCGCGCTCATCCAGTAGATTTCCTGCAGGCTGCTGCCAGTATTTGTGATTGGTGCGATAAGCCGGATTCTGGCTTCATGGGCCTACTTGATCAACTCCCATAAGGAGCAGCATATGTCTTCCCAGAAAGTTGCAATCATCACCGCAGGCGGCAGTGGCATGGGTGCCGAGGCCGCGCGGCGGCTGGCCGCCGATGGCTTCAGGGTGGCGATCCTGTCGTCGTCCGGCAAGGGCGAGGCGCTGGCGGCCGAGTTGGGCGGCATCGGCGTGACCGGCTCCAACCAGTCGGTAGAAGACCTGCAGCGTGTGGTCGACACGGTGATGCAGCAATGGGGGCGGGTCGATGTGCTGGTCAACAGCGCAGGCCACGGCCCGCGCGCGCCGGTTCTCGAGCTGAGCGACGACGACTGGCACCGTGGCATGGAGGTGTATTTCCTCAACGTGGTGCGCCCGACCCGCCTGGTGACGCCGATCATGCAGCGCCAGGGTGGCGGCGCCATCATCAACATCTCGACCTTCGCCGCCTTCGAGCCGGATCCGACGTTCCCGACTTCCGGGGTGTTCCGCGCCGGGCTCGCGGCCTTCACCAAGCTGTTCGCCGACCGTTACGCGGCCGAGAACATCCGTATGAACAACGTGCTGCCGGGCTTTATCGACAGCCTGCCGGAGAAAGAGGAATTCCGTAGCCGGATTCCCATGGAGCGGTACGGCAAGGCCGAGGAGATCGCGGCCACTGTCGCCTTCCTGGCCTCCGAGGGCGCGGGCTACATCACCGGGCAGAACCTGCGGGTCGATGGCGGCATCACCCGTTCGGTGTAACTGGCGTGGCGGGCATACAGCTGGGCGGCGACTTCCGTTAGCATGTCGCCCCTGTTTCCCGCTATCCGGATCTGCCCCATGAGCACCCCGATGTTCCGCCAGGCCACGGCAACCGACGTGGACCGTTGCTACCAGATCGAAACCAGCGCCTACGAAGGCGACGAAGCCGCCACCCGCGAGAAGATCGCCACGCGCATCGCCCAGTACCCGGAGGGCTTTCTGGTGCTGGAGGTCGATGGCCAGGTGATCGGCTTCATCAACAGCGGCTGCGCCGACCAGGTGGTGATGTCGGACGAGGCCTTCAAGGAGCTGGTCGGGCATGATCCGCTGGCACCCAACGTGGTGATCATGTCGGTGGTGCTCGACCCTGCGTACCAGGGCCTGGGCCATGCCAGCCGGCTGATGGCGCGTTTCGTCGAACAGATGCGCGAGCGCGGCAAGGCGACCATTCACCTGATGTGCAAGGAGCGGCATGTCGGGCTGTACGAGAAGATGGGCTACGCCTATGTACGCCCGTCGGCCTCCGATCATGGCGGCATGGCCTGGCACGAAATGATCATGGTGCTCTGAAGGGCCTTCGACTAGCATCGACGCTTTTCGCAGCCAGGGAGAGGCCTGTGAACTACGTCGTGATTGCCGCACACCGCAGTGAGTATCCTGCGCCCATCACCTTCGCCCGAGGCACGCTGCTGGACATCGGCCAGCGTTACGAGGGTGACGAGCACTGGGAGGACTGGTACCTGTGCCGTTGCCAGGGCCAGGAGCCGGGCTGGGTGCCCGGCCAGCTCATCGAGCGGCTTGGCGTTGGCCGGGGCAGGGCAGTGGAGGCCTATTCGGCCCATGAGCTGGACGTCGACCCCGGCCAGTCGCTGGAGGGCCTGCGCCCCCTGAACGGCTGGCTCTGGTGTCGTCGGGCTGGCAACGGGGAGCTGGGCTGGGTACCGCTGGCGAAGCTGCGCCTGCAGGACTGAGCTCAGGCCATGTCCAGTACGGCCGCGCTGTCGAGAATCCGCGCATAGTCCATGGCCAGGTTGCCCAGGGCCAAGGCATGGACGTCCTCCGCCGGCCACAGTCGGCCCTGCAGGTCGTGCTGGTCGAAGGTGTAGCAGGCATCGGCCACCACCACCGTATCGAACCCCAGGTTGCCCGCCGAGCGCGCGGTCGATTCCACCGAGTTGTTGGTGATCACGCCGACGATGACCAGTTGGCTGATGCCGCGCTGGTGCAGCCAGCGTTCAAGGCCACTGTTGCAGAAGGCGTCGGGCACGTGTTTTTCGAACACGGTCTCGCTGGCCTGCGGGGTGAAGGTGGGCTGGAACTCGCAACCGGGTTGGCCCGGCCAGAACACTGAATCCGGATCGCGGGAGATGTGCCGCACGTGTATCACCGGACGGGTGCTTGCGCGCCAGGCGGCGAGCAGTTCGCTGATGCGCTGTTCGGCTTCGGGGTTGTTGCGTCGGCCCAGGCGTGGGTGGTTGATGCCGTTCTGCATGTCGATGATCAGCAGGGCGGCGTTGCTGGCGGGCGCGGTCATCTCCGGGAGTTCTCCTTGTCTGGGCTTTGGACCGTAGCACAGGTGTATTGCCTGCGCAGATGTCATCGCGGGGCAAGCCCGCTCCCACGCCGATCGCATTAACCTCGCGTCGTTTACCCGTGGGAGCGGGCTTGCCCCGCGATGGGAGAAATCATCATCTGATATGCTTTTTTTCCACGAACCTGAATCTGTAACCGTATCAGCCGCTGCCGGACAATACGTCCAGGCCCAGCCTTCCAACCCGGTGTGCGCTGGGCAGGCTGCCCCGCTGCACTGCCGCAGCGGCCAGCCGCGCCGTTACGTCATCACACTGTAGAGGTTCCGATGGGCAAGCTCGCGCTGTTTCTGGGTGGTTTTCTGCTGCTGACTATCATGATTGGCCTGCTGGGTACCATTCCGCCAAGCTGAGCCGCAACTTTTTCCTGTCCCGGCCCGCCTGGCACAATGGCGGGCCAGACCCTTCCCCAAGTTTTTCCCGCCTCCTGGCCGCAGTCGTCTAGACAAGCGGTAGCTGCAAGTCGTTCTCAAGTACAAGTCGCTCGTGTAATCTCCCGCCCCCAATCCCAGGGCCCGGGCACACGGGCCGTTTACTTGCCTTGGAGACAATACACACTATGGAATGCAAGAAAGGCACTGCAGCGATGCTGGAGTGGCGCGGTCGTTTTCTCGGTGAGGGCATCCTCCACGAAGCGGACTACGATCAGGCACTGCGCCGTGCCGAAGAGTTGGAGCGTTCCGGTGTGATCAGCGCAAGCGAATGGATCGAGTTGGTCAAGTTGGCCAATGCGGCCTTGCTGCGCTTGTAAAAATTCCTTCAAGGCTTGCAGAAACTGTCCACAAAATTCGTGGGTAGGTCTGTGGATAAAGCGCTACAGGCCATGGTTCTCAGGGCCTCTGTTAGATTGAGCAGAAATTGAGCAGCCCGGTTCAGGGCTGTTCCCCTCCCCGCAGACCGGCCTCGCGCAGGGTCTGCAGCAGCTCGCGGACCTTCGCCGGCAGGTCGCCGGCCGGGTACACGGCGTGCATCTGCGGGTCCTGCCCGGTGCTGGATGTCAGGTGGTAGTCGGGGCAGACCCGCACCAGGCGCCCGGCACGTACCTCCGGCTCCCCCAGCCAATCCGCCAGCCGGGCGATACCGGCCCCCGCCAGGGTGCTTTGCAGCACAGCTACCCCCGAGCCCAGGCGCAGCCGTGGTCGCGGGCGCAGGCTGACGATGTGTCCGTCCTTGCTGAAATGCCAGGCCTTCAGGATGCGCGGCGCGGTGTGCAGGATCAGCGTATGCCGCTCGAGGTCTTCCAGCACCTGCGGCGTGCCGGCCAATGCCAGGTACTGAGGGCTGGCGTAGAGATGGCGGCGGTAACGCCATAGTGGATAGCCGATCAGTTCGCTGGACTGCGGGAAGGCCCCGCGGATCACGAAATCCAGCTTGCCTTGCAACGGGTCGAAGGCCTGGTCGCCGTACTGTACGTCGAGGGTGACGTGGGGGTGGCGGCGGGAAAATTCGGCCAGCACCGCCGGCAGCACCTGCTGGGCCAGCACCTCGGGCGCGGCCAGGCGGATCCAGCCCTGGGCGTCGCCGGTCAGCGCTGCCAGTTCGTCGGCGGCGTCCCGTTGCACATCCAGCAAGCGCTCGGCATGGGGCAGCAGCCGCTCGCCGGCCTCGGTGAGCGATACTGAACTGGCGCTGCGGTTGAACAGTTTGGCGCCGCTGTTATCCTCCAGGGCCTGCACGGCCCGGGTCACCGCGCTGGGCGAACGACCCAGGGCGCGGGCAGCGCTGACGAAGCTGCGCTTGTGCGCGACGCTGACGAACGCCTGTATTTCTCGCAGCATGTCCAGTGCCATAGCGGGGTTCCTTGTTGCAGTTTTCGCAATATGGCATTTCAACACAAGCGCGCCGCTTTGATTAGTCTGGCAGCCTGTTTTATGCCGCCCGGACCCCGAGATGATGGATATCGCCCTGCTTTCACTGTTCGCCTTCGCCGCTGGCCTGATCGATGCCGCCGTGGGAGGCGGCGGGTTGATCCAGATCCCGGCGCTGTTCAACGTGCTGCCCAACGCCCAGCCGGCGGCGTTGCTGGGCAGCAACAAGCTGGCCTCGGTGTGCGGCACCAGCTTTGCGGCGCGTTCGTTCATCCGCAAGGTCAAGCTGGACTGGGGGCTGATCGTGCCGGCGGCGCTGAGCGCCTTCGTCATGTCGTTCTGCGGCGCGGCCACCGTGTCGCTGGTGCCGGCCAGCGTGATGCGGCCGATGGTGCTGGTGTTGATCGTGCTGATGGCCATCTACACCTTCTGCAAGAAGGACTTCGGCACCTTGCACAAACCCATGGCGATCGGCCGCAAGGAACAGTGCCTGGCGGTGTTGATCGGCGGCGCCATCGGCTTCTATGACGGATTGTTCGGCCCAGGCACTGGCAGCTTCCTGATCTTCCTGTTCATCCGCTTCTTCGCCCTGGACTTCCTGCATGCCTCGGCTTCGGCGAAGCTGGTCAACATCGCCACCAACCTGGCGGCGTTGGTGTTCTTCATTCCGTCGGGCAATGTGCTGTGGGCCATTGCGCTGCCGATGGCGCTGTTCAACATCCTCGGCGCGCTGACTGGCACCTGGCTGGCGGTGCGCAAGGGTGCGGGGTTCGTGCGTGGGCTGTTCCTGGTGCTGCTGTGCGTGCTGATCGCCAAGCTGAGCTGGGACCTGCTGGCCGGCTGAGTCACACCACCTGGCGCTGTCCCTCGGCCTGTTCGACCCGGTTGCGACCCTGGGCCTTGGCCCGGTAGAGCGCCTGGTCGGCGCTGGCCAGCAGTTCGTCGAGGCTGGGCGCCGGGGTGTCGGCGGTGCAGCCGCTTACTCCGATGCTCACGGTGATCCGCAGCGCCTGCCCGGGCTGCGCGATGTGCTGGTCCTGTACCGCCCGACGCAGGCGCTCGGCGGTGAACCTGGCCAGTTCCGGCGCCAGCCCCGGCACGACGATGACGAATTCCTCGCCGCCCAGGCGGGCGAACAGCTCGCCGTCGTGCAACTGGTCCTGCAGGGTCATGGCGAACTGGCGCAGCACCTGGTCGCCGACCGCGTGGCCATGCTGGTCGTTGATGGTCTTGAAGTGATCGATGTCGAGCATCATCAAGGTCAGCGGCGCTTGCCGGCGGTTGTCGAGCAGGGCGTGGGCGCGGCGGATGAAGGCGCTGCGGGACAGGGTGCCAGTGAGGTGGTCGATGGTCGCCTGATGCGCCAGGCGCGCCATCAGGCTGCGGTTGGCGCTGCTGACACAGGCCAGCACCAGCGGGCCGAGCACCAGCATGGCGATGCCCAGGCGCGCCGACATCAGGGTGGTGACCCCCGATTCGCTCTGCGGGATGCTGAAGTGCATGAGGTTCTGCGCTACGGCGACGATCAGCGTGCTGCCGGCGGTGAGCGCCAGCAGCGCCACCAGGAATGGCGAGTAGCTGAGCGCGCACCACAGCAGCGCGGCGATCGGGAAGGCGATGGCCCCGGGGCCGCCGAAGACGATGCTGACCGCCAGCGAGGCGAGCAGCACCAGCAGCGGCGCCAGGCGGATCGGCTGGCTGGCGCTGCCGTGGCCGCTCAGGGCGCGTGGCGAGGGCGCGGTGAGCAGCACGGGCAGGACCAGCACGCTGGTGGAGAACTGCTCGCTGAACCAGGCAAGCCAGGTGGCGCGCAGCGATTGTTCGAACCAGGGCGTGGCCATCACGCAGGCCAGGCTGGCGGCGACCACGGCGCCGACCGCGCAGGCGCCGAACAGGTACAGGGTGCCGTGGGGCGTGCGCAGGCGTCGGTGCACGCGTGGCAGGCGGGCCATCAGGTACCAGATGCTGACGATGGCGCCGAGGTTGCACAGGTTGAACCACAAGGCTGGCTTCCAGGCGCTGCCGCAGGCCAGGTCGGCGCCCACCATGGCCAGGTAGATCAGGGCGAAGCCGGAGGGGGTGGCCTGGCGCGGATTGCGCAGCAGCACCCCGGCGAGCACCGCGTTCACCGGCCAGAACAGCGACAGCGATTCGATGGGGCGGGCGAGGATGCCGGCCAGGGTCAAGGCCAGGGTCAGGCCGAACAGGCTCAGCAGGGGCAGCAGGCGCGACGGGGCTGGTGACACCATGGGTTCGACCGGCAAGCGAAGACGAAATCCAGGAAAACGGCCGTAGGCACCTGGGACGATAGTCTGAGAGTGTCTTTCAAGTCGCCAATTGATGTCAATTCGCCGCAAATCGCCTGGATCGTGCCGCCGACTACAAGCCGAACACCCACGGCACCATCAGCACGGTGACCAGCATCACCAGCAGGGTGAAGGGCACCCCGATTTTGACGAAGTCGGCGAAGCGATACTGGCCGGGGCCCAGCACCAGGGTGTTGACCGGCGACGACACCGGCGTCATGAACGCCGCCGACGCCGCCAGGGCCACGGTCATGGCGAATGGGTAGGGCGACATGCCCAGCTGCTGCGCGGTGCTGACCGCTACTGGGGCCATCAGCACCGCCGTCGCGGTGTTGGAGATGAACAGGCCGATCAGCGCGGTAAGGGCGAACAGGCAGGCGAGGATCACGCTCGGCCCGGCGCCGCCGAGGGTACTGACCAAGGCGCCGACGGCCAGGTCAATGCCGCCGGTCTTCTGCAGGGCCAGGGCGAAGGGCAGCATGCCGACGATCAGCACCAGGCTCTGCCAGTGGATGGCGCGGTAGGCGCTGTTCATGTCGATGCACCGGCCGGCGCCCATCAGCAGGCAGCCGATCAAGGCGGCGATGACGTTGGGTACCAGGCCGCTGACCATCAACACGACCATCACCGCCAGGCTGATCAGCGCGTAGGGCGCGCGGGCGCGGGCCGGGGCGACCTGGTCGATCTCCGCCGGCAGGCTCAACACCAGGAAGTCGCGGGGCTTGCCCTGCAGCTGGCGCACTGCCTTCCACGGACCAACCACCAGCAGGGTGTCGCCCAGGCGCAGCTTTTCTTCCACCAGCTGCCCTTCGATCGCCTGCTGGTCGCGGCGCAGGCCGACCACGTTGAGGTCATAGCGGGTGCGGAAGGTCAGCTCGAGAAGGGTCTTGCCGATCAGTTGCGAGCCCGGAGGCAGCGAGATCTCGGCCATGCCCACTTCCTGGGACTGGTCGATGAAATAGGCCGCCTTGAAGTGCAGGGGCTCGAGCAGCATCGACTGGCACAGGCTGCGCAGGTCGTCGCGGTTTGCGAACAGGTCGAGCAGCAGCACGTCGTCTTGTTGCAGCAGGGTGCCGGAGTCGGCGGTGATCACCCGGGTGGTGAACTTGTGCTGGCGCTCGATGCCGATCACGTTGGCGCCGTGGCGGGTGCGCAGCTCCAGCTCGCCCAGGGTATGGCCGATCAGCGGCGAATGGGGGCGGATACGCAGGCGCCGCTCGCGGCCGCTGAGCTTGTAGTCCAGCACCAGGTCGAGCAGGGTGCGGCGGCTCTCGACGCGACCGTCCTTGCGCACCTCGCCGTTGAGCCAATGGCGGGTCAGCAGCATGTAGCCGATGCCCAGCACCAGCACCACCAGGCCGAAGGGCGTGAAACTGAAGAAGCCGAAGCCGCTTTCGCCGTGGCGCACCAGCTCGCTGTGCACCACCACGTTCGGCGGGGTCGCCACCAGGCTGAGCATGCCGCTGATCAGGCCGGCGAAGCTCAGCGGCATCATCAGCCGGCTGGGCGAGAGCTGCAGGCGCGCGGCGATGCTCAGCACCACCGGGATGAAGATCGCCACCACGCCGGTGGAGCTCATCACCGAGCCCAGGCCGGCCACTGCCACCATCAGCAGCACCAGCAGGCGCGCCTCGCTGTTGCCGGCGCGCTCGCTCATCCATTCGCCTATGCGGTAGGCGATGCCGGTGCGCACCAGCCCTTCACCGATCACGAACAGCGCGGCGATCAGCACCACGTTGGGATCGCTGAAACCGGCCAGGGCCTGCTCGACGGTGAGAATGCCGGACAGCGGCAGCGCGAGGATCACCAGCAGGGCGACCACGTCCATGCGCGGGCGGTTGATGATGAACAGGACGACGACGACGGCCAGCAGGCCTAGGACCCAGAGCAGCTCATGGTTCATGGGGAGGGGATGTTCCTTCACACAGGGGCACGAAAGGCGATGGCCCTAGTGTGGCAGCTTGACGCGAATGCGTCGTTGACGTGCTGCAGTGTTTTGCCGGGGATTACCCAACCCTGTGGGAGCGGGTTTACCCGCGAACACCAGCAAAGCTGGTGCCAGGCACCGCGGTGCTTGTTTCGCGGGTAAACCCGCTCCCACAGGGGGCGTGAAGCCGCTCGTAGGGCTGGGCGATCGCCTGCAGGATCAGTGGCGATGCTTGTGCTTGCGGTTGTTGTCGCCCATGTGGTTGCCGATCGCGCCGCCCGCCGCGCCGCCCAGGCCCGCGCCGACGGTCGAGCCGGTGGAGCCGCCGAGCTTGCCGCCGATCAGCGAGCCGCCGGCCGAACCCAGGCCACCGCCGATGGCGGCTTCGGCACGGTTGCCCTTGCGTGCGCCCACCGCGCTGCCGGCCGCGCCGCCCAGGCCCGCGCCGATGGCCGCGCCGGTGCTGCCGCCGATCTGTTTGCCGACGACGTTGCCCAGGGCACCGCCCAGGCCGCCGCCGATGGCAGCGGTGCCGTCACCGGCGAAGGCGCCCTGGCAGAGCAGCAGGCCGAGGGCGAGGGAAGGCAGAGTCAGACGCATGTTGTGAACCTCAGGGGAATCATCAGGGGGAGGGTGCCGCGTGGTTGGCGGCGAGTCAGGGTTTGAAAGACGCTTCAGCGGTAGTAGCGGTCACGGTACTGGCGGTCGTCATCGTCACGGTCGTGGCGATGGTGATGACGGTGGCCGCGGTCACGGTCGCGCCAGCCGTCGTCATCGTCGTGGTAGTGGTTGCTGTAGCAGCCACCGAGCAGCAGCAGGGTGGCGACCATCGAAAGGCTTGCAAGGCGTTTCATCACGTTATAGGTCCTTGATCCGCAACGGTTTACGCGGTACCTCCTGTGACCTGTGGCGATCGATTTGGTTCTTTGCCGCGCAAACTTTTATCGCGGCGGCGATGAGCGGTAGCGGCGATTCCCCGGCCGGCCCGGCAGTGCTAGAGTCTGCTTCTTTTTTGTCCCGAGGATGGAACATGCGAGCAATTCTGCCGATCACCGTGGCGCTGCTGCTGGCGGGCTGTGCATCGTCGACCATGGAAGCGGCGCGCAACGGCTCGCCCACCGCACGCCTGGATTCGCACAAGACGCCCGACCTGGTCGCCCAGTGCATCCAGTTCAGCTGGCAGGAAGAGACCACCTTCGGGGTCGATGCCAGCGGCTACCTGGAGGCGCGCAAGCAGGGTGGGTTCACGGTGTATACCCGGGAGGCGGAGTCGTTCGTCGATGTCTACGCCCAGGCGGGAGGCACGCGGGTGGACTATTACGCGCAGAAGAATGACGGCGTGGCGTTGCAGCGCCGGGCGGCGGCGGCCACCTGTCTATAACTTGAAGCCAGGCCAGTGCAGGACTAGAACAGGCAAATCGACACCCTGTGGGAGCAACTGTCTTGCTCAATTTTTGGAGTCTGGCGCGATACCTGTGGGAGCTGGCTTGCCCGCGAACACCGGCGTAGCCGGTGCCAAGCACCGCGTCGGATTCTTCGCGGGTAAACCCGCTCCCACAGGGGGGCGCTGTGATGCTTACCCTGCCGCGCGCTCGGCAGTGATGTCCTCGAACACGCTGATCAGATGCTCCGGCTGCCCGTCGGCGCGACGTTCGAGTGAGGTGCGCGCCCGTACCCAGATATAGCGCCCGTCCTTGTGGCGCACGCGCTTCTGCACCTCGTAACGCTCGATCTCGCCGGCCAGCATGCGCTGCAGCAACGCCAGGTTGCCCGGCAGGTCGTCGGGGTGGGTGATCTGCTGGAAGGTCGTGCCGTACAGTTCGTCCTCGCGGTAGCCCAGCAGCTCGCAGAAGCTGCCGTTGACCCGCTGCCAGCTGCCATCCGGGTCGATATAGGCCAGCGCGCCCCAGGCCAGTTCGAAGATGGTGCGAAAACGCGCCTCGCTCTGGCGCAGCTCTTCTTCGGCGACCTTGCGCTCGGTGTTGTCCATGCTGATGCCGACCATCTTCACCGGGCGCCCGACGCTGTCACGCAGCACCGTGGCGCGCGAGGCGATCCAGCGCTGGCCGCCATCGGGGCGAGTGATGCGAAAATCGCATTCGCAGCCGGTGCCGTCGGCCACCGCCTGGGCATACATGCCCTGCATGTGGCGGGCGTCATCGGCGTGGATGTGTTCCCAGAAGTCCTCGTTGCGGCGCAGCGGCCAGCCATACACCGCCTCGACGTTGGGCGAGTAGGTCACCTCGTCGGTGACCAGGTTCCATTCCCAGGTGACGATGCGCGCGCCTTCCTGGGCCAGCTTCATGCGCGTCTCGCTTTCCATGATCTCGGCGGTGTAGCGGCGGCGCACGTCGGTCATTGGCAGCTCGACCACCTCGGCCTGCTGCACGTTGTGCAGGGCCTCCTCGCCGTAGCGCAGCCAGATCCAGTTGACCTTGAGCAGGTCGGCCAGGCGGCGCAGGTTGTCGTAGTCGATCTCGCCGCCGCGGGTCCACTTGTGCACCGCCGTGCGCGAGATCCCCAGCGCCGTGCCCACGGCCTGCAGGGTCAGCTTGTGGTGTTCGAGCAGTTCCTTGAGGCGAAAGGCGAAGCTGTTTTCGGTCATGGGCGCTGGATCCTTGGGCGGGCACGAAGCGGGCAGTATACCCGAGCCGTCAACTTCTGGTTGACGGGGTGGTTGCCGGGTTGGCGAGGGCCGGTTAACGTGGCGCCTGACTCACTCAGGACAGGGAAGCACCGCTATGAGCCGATCACTGGAACTCAATCGCGCCAGTTGGGACGAGCGCGCACCCTTGCACGCTGCCTCCGGGGACTACGAGGTCGAGCGCTTCGTCGCCGAGCCCGGGCACCTGTCCGAGGTGGTGCGCTTCGACCTGCCACGCCTGGGCGATATCCACGGCCTGCGCGCGGTGCATCTGCAATGCCATATCGGCACCGACACCCTGTCGCTGGCGCGCCTGGGCGCCGAGGTCTGCGGCCTGGATTTCTCTGCGGCGTCCCTGGCCCAGGCGCGCCAGCTGGCCGAGCGTTGTGGGGCGGGCATCGCCTATGTCGAATCGGACGTCTATCAGGCCGCGCAGGTATTGCCGGCGGGAGCTTTCGACCTGGTCTACACCGGCATCGGCGCGCTGTGCTGGCTGCCGAGCATCGAGCGCTGGGCGCAGACCGTGGCGACGTTGCTCAAGCCGGGCGGGCGGTTGTTCCTGCGCGACGGCCACCCGATGCTGATGGCCGTGAACGAGGACCATCAGGACTGCCTGCAACTGGAGTACCCGTACTTCGAGCGCGAGGCGCCGACGGTGTGGCACAGTGACGAGACTTATGTCGAAACCGACCAGGCACTGACCCAGACCGAAACCCATGAGTGGAACCATGGCCTGGGCGAGGTGATCACCGCGCTGCTGAACAACGGCCTGCGCATCACTGGCCTGGAGGAGCACCAGAGCATCCCCTGGGAAGCGCTGCCGGGGCAGATGACGCTGGGCGATGACGGCGAGTGGCGCCTGAACGAGGCGCCGTGGCGGTTGCCGCTGAGCTATACGTTGCAGGCGATCAAGGGATAGATCCGCGGGTTGCGCCATCCCTGTAGGAGCGGCCTTGTGCCGCGAAAGGGCTGCAAAGCAGCCCCGCGATCTTTGCATCAGCGCTGAAATCCTGGGGCTGCTGCGCAGCCCTTTCGCGGCACAAGGCCGCTCCTACACAGGGCGTGCGTGGATCCGGATCAGGACAGGAACCCACCATCGACATTGAGCGCGGTGCCGGTGGTATAGCTGGAGGCATCGCTGGCCAGGTACAGCACCGCGCCGGCCATCTCGCTCGGGTCGGCCACGCGCTTGAGCGGGATCTGTTGCAGCGCGGCGTTGCGGATGCTGTCGTTCTTCACCAGCGCCGAGGCGAACTTGGTGTCGGTCAGCCCCGGCAGCAGGGCGTTGCAGCGGATGCCGAACTGCGCGCACTCCTTGGCGAAGACCTTGGTCATGTTGATCACCGCCGCCTTGGTCACCGAGTAGATGCCCTGGAACAGCCCGGGCGAGACACCATTGATCGAGGCCACGTTGATGATGCTGCCGCCGCCGTGCTCGCGCATCAGCTTGCCGGCCTCCACCGACATGAAGAAGTAGCCGCGGATGTTGACGTCGACGGTCTTCTGGAACGCCCCCAGGTCGGTGTCCAGGACATTGCAGAACTGCGGGTTGGTGGCGGCGTTGTTGACCAGGATATCGAGACGGCCGAACTGCTCGCGGATGCCGGCGAACACCTGCTGGATCTGCTCCATCTCGCCGATGTGGCAGGCCACCGCGGTGGCCTTGCCGCCGGCGGCGACGATCGCTTCGGCCACCTGCTGGCAGCCGTCGAGCTTGCGGCTGGAGACGATCACATGGGCGCCCTGCTGGGCCAGCAGGTGGGCGATGGCTTCGCCGATGCCGCGGCTGGCGCCGGAAACGAAGGCGATCTTGCCGTCGAGGTCGAACAGGTGGGTCTTGGACATGCGCGTATTCCTTGTTGTCTGCCGAAGTTACAGGCTGGATTTGCCGATCAGTTGCAGGCTCATCTGCTCCAGCAGCCGGTTCATGTGGATGAACTGGGCGAAGCGCTTGTCCTGGGTCTGGCCGTGGAAGAAGCGGTAGTAGATCTGCTGGACGATGCCGGCCAGGCGGAACAGGCCGTAGCAATAATAGAAGTCGAAGTTGTCGATGCGGATGCCGGCGCGCTCGGCGTAGTAGTCGACGAACTGCTGGCGAGTAAGCATGCCGGGGGCGTTGCTCGGCTGGCGGCGCATCAGTTGCACCGGCGCCGGGTCGCCGGCCTCGATCCAGTAGGCCAGGCTGTTGCCCAGGTCCATCAGCGGGTCGCCGATGGTGGCCATCTCCCAGTCCAGCACGCCGATGATGCGCATCGGGTTGGCGCTGTCGAGGATGACGTTGTCGAAGCGGTAATCGTTGTGCACGATGCCCGGGCGCGGATGGTCGGCGGGCATCTTCTCGCGCAGCCAGGCGATCACCTGCTCCCAGCGCGGCGCGTCGGGGGTCAGGGCTTTTTCGTAGCGGCTGGCCCAGCCTTCGACCTGGCGCTGCACATAGCCTTCCGGCTTGCCCAGGTCGGCCAGGCCGCAGGCCTGGTAGTCCACCTGGTGCAGCTCGACCAGGCGGTCGATGAAACTCTTGCACAGGGCTTCGGTGCGGCCGGCGTCCAGGTCCAGTTCGGCGGGGATGTCCGAGCGCAGGATGATGCCGTTGACCCGTTCCATCACATAGAACTCGCCGCCGATCAGCGACTCGTCGGTGCAGTGCACGTAGGCCTTGGGGCAATAGGGGAAGCCAGCGTTGAGCTGGTTGAGGATGCGAAACTCACGGCCCATGTCGTGGGCCGACTTGGCCTTGTGGCCGAATGGCGGGCGGCGCAGCACGAACTCCCGGTCCGGATAGCTGACCAGGTAGGTCAGGTTGGAGGCGCCGCCGGGGAACTGGCTGATGCTCGGCGTGCCCGCGAGGCCGGGAATGTGATCCTTGAGGTACGGATCGATGACGGCCGCGTCGAGTTCTTCGCCGGGGCGTACCTGGGTGGACTGGTCGGTGAGCGTCATGCGATTTCCTTATGATCAGTAGCAAGGACTATTGGCTAATCTAATTTCCTGTCAAAGCTGGTACAAGCGTGCCAGACGTTTATTGGCCTGGGTGTTGCCGGGCGATCAATGGCCCTGATGGGCGGGCCTTGCAGCGGGCAAAAAAAAACCGAAGCCCGTCAGGCTTCGGTTTTTTCATTGGCGATTCGCCGCGCCGATCAGGACGGGAACAGCTCGCTGAGCTTCATCGACAGCATCATGTCGCCTTCGACGCGCAGCTTGCCGCCCATGAAGGCCTGCATGCCGTCGGTGTCACCGCTGACGATGCCCTTGAGGGTTTCGCTGTCCATCACCAGGGTGCAGTTGGCATCGGCGTTCTCGCCTTCCTGGATCTCGCAGGTGCCGTCCTTGACCAGCAGGGCGTAGTGCTTGTCTTCGTCGGTGATGTTGAAGCCGAACACCAGGTCCAGGCCGGCGGCAGCGGATGGGTTGAATTTTGCCTTCATCGCCTCGACGGCTTTAGCTACATCGCTCATGGTGTATTCCTTGTTAAGTGATATTCGCGTCCGCAGGGACACAACAGACCGGGCTCATCGGTAGGTGACGAGCTCCGGCAACCGCAACAGCCGCACATGGGCTTGGCTGTTGAAGGAAGCCAGGGTGACGTCGCGGCCACGGAACTTCAGGTGGCTGAGCGACGTGTTGATGATCTGCCAGTTCAGGGTGAACGCCTGAGCCGGCGTGATTCCGCTTACCAGGTGCAGCAGGGCGGCGATGGTGCCGCCGGAGGTGAACAGGGCGATGTTGTCGCCGCTGGCCGCGCTGTCGAGCAGGCGCCGCAGGCCATCGCCGACCCGGCCGGTGAAGGCCTGCCAGGTTTCCAGGTGTTCGTCGTGGGCATGTTCGCCGTCGTGCCAGCGCTGCACCATCAGGGCGAACAGGCGCTGGAACTCGCCGCGGTGCTGGGCGCCGTTGCGCAGCACATGCAGGGCCTCGGGCTCTTCGGGCAGCAGGGCCGGGAGCAGGGCGCGGATCACGCCGTCGGCGTCGAACTCATTGAAGGCCGCGTCGGTCTCTATGGCCGGGGCTGCTTCGCCATGGGCCTGCAGCGCGTCGAGGGCCAGGCGGGCGGTGTCCTGCTGGCGCCGCAGGGTGCCGGCCACGCAACGGTCCAGGCGCAGGCCCAATTGGGCGAAGTGCTCGCCCAGTGCCTGGCTCTGACGCTCGCCGACCGGCGAGAGCACGTCGTAGTCGGCGGCACCAAAGGAGGCTTGCCCATGTCGGATCAGGTAGAGATTGCCCACGTTGAAGTCCGGCCCGGTTGGAGGTTGCTGCGAGGTTAGGTTGCCCCAGGCGGGCTGTCAACGAAAAAACATACAAGCGTTTGAAAAGGTCGTTTGAACTGTGTTGCCAGCATTTTCACCGGCTGGCAGCGGCCCTGGCGCCCCGGTATGCTTGCATCCAGTTCGCGCCGTTGCGGCGCTGGTTTATCAAGGAGTCAATGTGGAGTTTCTTGCCGAATACGCAAGCTTTCTCGCCAAAACCGCCACCCTGGTGATCGCCATCCTGGTGGTGCTGTCGGCCATCGCCGGCCTGCGTGGCAAAGGGCGGCGCAAGCCGGGCGGGCAATTGCAGGTTACCCGTCTCAACGAGTTCTACAAGGAGCTGCGCGAGCGCCTTGAGTCGGGCCTGCTCGACAAGGCCCAACTCAAGGCCCTGCGCAAGCAGCAGGCCAAGGCGGAAAAACAGCAGAAGAAAAAGCCCGAGGACAAGCGCCGGGTGTTCGTCCTCGACTTCGACGGCGACATCAAGGCCTCGGCCACCGAGAGCCTGCGCAACGAGATCACCGCACTACTGACCCTGGCCACCCCGCGTGACGAGGTGGTGCTGCGTCTGGAGAGCGGCGGCGGTATGGTGCACAGCTACGGCCTGGCGGCTTCGCAACTGGCGCGCATCCGCGAGGCCGGTATCCCGCTGACCATCTGCATCGACAAGGTTGCCGCCAGCGGCGGCTACATGATGGCCTGCATCGGCGAGAAGATCGTCAGTGCGCCGTTCGCGGTGCTGGGCTCGATCGGCGTGGTGGCGCAGATGCCCAACGTCAACCGCCTGCTGAAAAAGCACGACATCGATTTCGAGGTTCTGACCGCCGGCGAATACAAGCGCACCCTGACCGTGTTCGGCGAGAACACCGACAAGGGCCGGGAGAAGTTCCAGGAAGACCTGGACATCACCCACCAGCTGTTCAAGGACTTCGTCGCCCGCTACCGCCCGCAGCTTCATATAGACGAGGTGGCCACTGGCGAAGTCTGGCTGGGCATCGCCGCGCTCAATCGCCAGTTGGTCGACGAACTGGGCACCAGCGACGAGTACCTGAGCCGCAGCGCCCGCGAGGCCAATGTGTTCCACCTGCGCTTCGCCGAGCGCAAGAGCCTGCAGGAGCGTATCGGCGTGGCCGCCAGCGGGGCAGTGGAGAACACCCTGGTCGGTTTGTGGAGCAAACTCGGGCGTCTGCGCTAACACCTTGAACCCCTTGAAGATTTTTTTCTTCAAGGGGGTTGCAAGGTGCATCGAATGCCGACATAATGGCGTCCATCGAAACGCAGCTGACTTGAAAAAGCCCAGCGGTTTCAAGGAGATAGCGAAAGCTGACTCCGACTTTGAGGCCGAGTAGCAAAGTGGTTATGCTCCGGATTGCAAATCCGTCTACGCCGGTTCGATTCCGACCTCGGCCTCCACCATTCGAAACCCCGCAGATCTAGGTCTGCGGGGTTTTTCTTTGTGCGCAGAAAATGCCAAGAGTTCCGAAACAAAAGGCATGGAGTTCCGAAACTTCAACCCTTCGAGGGCTTGGCGATCGCACCGACTCGACGGTAAACGCGCTCGGTGATTCCCTCTTTCCGGTACACCGGAGCATGTCGATCAGCGAATCCACTCAAGCGCGGTGGATGCGTCGAAGTTCACTGAATAAAAACCTCAAAATACTGGTTGAATATACAGTATTCGTGTGGCATAATTTCCTACATCAGCGACAGGTCTGAGGTTGGTGAAACCTCATCACCCCTGATCTTCGCCAGAGGACCTCGAGTCTCGAACCATCGCCCATGAGCGCCATACGCCCAATACAGAGGCCTGAACTTAAATCAGCTCAGTAACGGAGTTTAAAATGGATAACGCAAACTCGGCGTCTCAAACCCTGCAAGATCTTTGGACTCAAGTAGACCCGGTGGAGAACACCGGCATGCTTAGGCGCGTGGTTTTTGCGCAAGGCAAGTTTTATGCGGCTGGTGGCAACGGTCTTCCCACAACCACTCAGCTCATCAGCGGAGACGCAACTGGTACAGCGTGGACCAAGCTCAAGGGCGCCGTCACCTCTGATAGCGGAAAGGTCCTCAACGAGCTGTACTGGAACGGTCTTGGGACAACGCTTCAAGGCCTTTCTCAATCCGGCAATGTGGTCCACGGCAGCATTGCACGCCCTTTAAATGATTGGACAGACCTTACGGCAGCTGCTCGCGCGTATGTAGACTTGCATGGCATTGTGTATTATCAGCCAATTTACGGCGACATCGCGACCTGGATACTGGTTGGGTCTAACGGTAAAGTCTTTTCCCGTTATGAGGATTGGTCAGGCACGGTGGAGCGCACTACGACCTTCACTTCTAGCGAGACTGTGCACTGCGTCAACGTCATTGGCGTTTTTGTGTTGATTGCGGGATCGAATGGGAAGCTGCTTAGCGCTGTGAAGATGCCAACGGGTAATCCGCAATCATTCGCGACCAGAACCAGCACCTTCGGCACTAGCACCATCCTTTCCATGAAGCTTTGCAACGGGAAAATGTTTATCGTTGGTGCGGATGGCAAGATGGCATATTCATCCGATGGGCTTAGCTGGACTGCTGTTGAAGATACCAGTTTCGGTGGAACCATCATCCGCGACATTGCTTACGGTAATGGCAAGTATGTAGCTGTCGGCGACGGCGGCAAGACAGCCGTTTCCGAGGATGGGATCGGCTGGGTTCAGCAAGCCAACACTTTCGCAGGAACCGATATCCGGAGCGTCGCCTACGGCAACGGCAATTTTGTAGCTGTTGGTGCAGCCGGCAAGATTGCTTACTGGACTCCATGATCTTCTATCTCCTTGCGTAATGGAGCCCAGCCGTCGCGCTGGGCTTTTTCATTTCTGATTCAGGCTCGCCACAGCCAGGGTGGCCCTTCGGGGGATGCCTGGACGTGCGGCGAGACTGGTTCAGTTGGGTGCCAGCGCTGCAAGCCCATTGGCGGACAAGCTGGAAGATTGGCAAAACCCCGCAGATCTGTGGCTGCGGTTTTTTAATGCCTGCGAATTGTTCGTCGCCCCGCCATCTGGGACAATCGTGGGCCACGAAGGAAAGTGTGCGACCGCCGGTAGATCCGCTGTGAGCTTCTACTGGTTATTCAAGGATGAAACGCAATGAAAAAGCTCAAAGAACTGGACGCCGCAGCCACCCGTTACCTGAGCAGGTACTCCCGCAAGCAGTTTTTCTCGATTTTCGTTGTGATTACGGCGATCAACTATTGGTGCGCCTACAACGTAGAGGGATACAAATCGATCTGGCTGGCAATGATCGGCGGCTGGTTCTTCGGTATGACCTTCGCGCCGTTCCACGCTAAAAAAGGCCAATCCTGAAGGCGGCTACCGGGTAGCATCCGGGGTGGGGGTACGGGCGGCCAGCGTGGGACAGCAAGCGGCCTGGATCAGCCGCGTCTGCGCAGCCATTCATCCGCAACTTCCCCCATGGTGGCAGGCGCTGCGCTCTTGATCCAGGCCATGAAGGCGCGGTCGAACTTGAAGGCCTCGCCACATTCACCGACCAGGAACCGCCGGACCTTCTGTGTGTTCCGGTAGTGCCGGTCCAGTGGGGTGGCGCGGGTGATCGGTCCAGCATGCCAGTCGAAGCTCATCTTCATTCCCTTGGATGGCTGTGATCCCAGGAGCGTAGCATTGTCGGCGGCTGCGCGGGCGTGCCCTGACCTGATGGTCTGTGCCGTCTCATTAAGCCAGGCGGCTTGCCAGAAGCTCGATGAATGCACGCACCTTGACCGGTCGAAAGCGAGCCGTCGGGAAGACCGCATGGATCTCGCCTCGGGGCAGCGACCATTGCGGCAGGACCTCGATCAGCCGGCCTGCTTGCAGGTCTGGTTCCGCCACATAGTCCGGAAGGACCGATAGCCCGGCCCCGAGCAGCGTGGCTTCGCGCACCGCCAAGGTGGCGTTGAGCGACAGGCTGGCTTTCATCTCCACTGTTTCGCGCTGCGTGGCGTCCTTGGCAAATACCCACCGGGTCGGTTCTCGCAGCGCCAGGTTCGCCACGATCGGCAACTCGGCCACCTCCGCTGGGGCCTGCAGTTTGTCCGCTCGCGCTTGCCACTGAGGGCCGGCCACCAACCGTTGCGCAAACTCGCCGATTCGCCGGGCCTGCAGATGTTGCTCGGTAATCCAGCCAACGCGAATGGAAAGGTCCAGATCGTTGGCGCCCAGGTCCAGGGTCTGGTCGCTGAAGTGTGCCTCGACCTTGCACTGCGGATATCGCTGCGAGAATGCGGTGATGGCCGGCACCACGACACCGATGCCGTAATCGAAAGGGGCGGTCAGGCGTAGGGTGCCCGTCGGCTCGCTGGCCGCTTCGGACAATTCCTCGAAAGCCTCTTCAGCTTCTTTGAGGATCAATGCACAGCGGTGATAGAACTGTTGGCCCGCCTCGGTGGTGCGGACTTTGCGCGTGCTGCGAACCAGCAGTGTGGTACGACAGTCGCTTTCCAGCCGCGCTACCTGTTGGCTGACCACGGCCTTGGTGATGCCGAGGCGCTCTGCTGCTGCGGTGAAGGAGCCGGTTTCGACCACTGCGGTGAAGTACGCAAGCCTGTTCAGGCTGGAAGCGCCGGTCATTGATATATCCTTTAATGTATGTTTGTAGCATACAGTGTGTTTATTTCGTATGCGTTTAAATGTCAATTCGCTCGCTATAAGATTCGAGGCATTCCATTCAAGGCGTTTCACCATGAACAAGACCCTGGTTTACCTCTTCGACCCACTGTGCGGCTGGTGCTACGGTGCAGGAGGACCGCTGCCTCGGGTTCTCGAATCCACGGGCCTCGCGTTGCGCCTGATACCGACGGGGCTGTTTTCCGGCAGCGGTGCTCGCGCCATGGATGATGACTTTGCGGCCTACGCCTGGAGCAACGACCAACGCATCGAGCGGCTGACCGGGCAGGTCTTCAGTGAGCGCTATCGCGACCAGGTACTCGCCGACCGCCTTCAGGCGTTCGACAGTGGTCCGTCTACCCTGGCGCTCAGCGCAGTGAACCTGACTGCGCCTGAGCGCGAGTTCGAAGCGCTCAAGGCGATTCAGGCGGCGCGCTATGTCGATGGCCTGGATGTGACTCGACTGGAGACGTTGGCAGCTGTGCTGGCGAACCTGGGCTTGAATGCCGCCGCCGAGCGGCTGACGCGCCCGGATTCGGCTTTGCTGCAGGCTAATGACGATCGTGTGGGGCAGGGGCGTGCCTTGCTGGGTCGCGTGGGCGGCCGAGGCGTCCCGACATTTGTCCTGCAAGAAGCGGACGATGCCCTGCAGTTGTTACCTGCCAGCGCTATCTTTTCAGATCTTCAGGCCTTCATTCGCGAGCTGAACGTGGGGGTAAAGCCATGAGCAAGAGCAACCTGGACATCATCCGAGCCTCGTACGAAGGCTCAGCCGAACAGAATGGCCAGAACCTGCTGGCGGCGCTGGCAGCGGACGTGACCTGGACCGAGGCGGCCGGTTTCCCTTATGCCGGTACCTATGTCGGCCCCCGGGCGATCATGGAGGGTGTGTTCCATCGCCTGGCCACCGAATGGGATGGCTACCAGGCCAAGGTGCATACCTATGTGGCCGAGGACGACCGAGTTGCCGCCTTTGGCGTTTACTCGGGGACCTATCGCAAGACCGGGAAGGCGATGACGGCTACCTTTGCCCACCTGTACCGGCTGAACAACGGCAAGATCGTCAGCATGGAGCAATACGTCGACAGTGCGCAGGTCAACGCGGCGCTCACCTGAGGTCGCTGTCGGTTCCAGGCGCAGGCCGCTGCAGGGCGGCCTGCGCCGACTGGCAATTACTTGCCCGAAGCGTCCTGCTCGACCACCAGGTCCAGCACATAGACCTGCGACGGGGCGTCGGCCGGCGGGTTCTTCCATTCGTATTGCTTCACGCGCAGCACGGTGCGCACGCCGTCACGGTGCTCGAAGCCCTCGATGGACTGGTACAGCGGGTGCCAGCTGTCCTGGGTCGCCAACTGCAGGCCGGCGTCGTCATAGCGACGCTCGCGCACTTGCAGGCACTGGTAGTTGGGGATCAGTGGATGGCTGCACTTGACGGTCTTGGCGGCCACTTCCAGGAACTTGATCTCGCCCTTGCTGCCGTAGCGGGTCTCCGGGGTGGCTTCACCCTGGAACTTCAGCACAGAGCCGTCCTGGGTGGTCAGTTGCAGCATCGGCTCCCCGGCATCGTCGGATAGGGTGGTACGCAGGTCGCCCTTGAACAGGCGCCCGACCTGGGCGTCCAGTTCCATCAGGGGCTTGTCGCAGGCCTTCAGGGTCGAGGCCAGTGATTGCACCTTCAGTACGCCGTCCTGGTAGGAATAGCCGCCGAACTGGTTGTTGCAGCCTCCGCTGATGTTCAGCTTGCGTTCGGCGAAGTTCAACCGCAGTTTGCCCTCGATGCCTGGGGCCATGGCGGTGATGGGCTTGCCCGACGCATCGTTGGCCGCTACCAGGTTCCAGTAGTAGGCCGAGAGGTTGGGCTGGGTGGCGCTGGATGCGGCAGTGGCGGGCATGGAAGGCGTCCCTTCATGGGAGGTGGAAGCCGGGGCACATGCCTGGAGCAGGGCGGCGCAGACGGCAACGAGGAGAATGTTCTGTTTCATGGTTCGCTCTTTCAGCCTTGAAAAATGAGGGCGGCATCCTCGACAGGTGGGATGCGCGCGCCGGTAAACCGGGATATCGAGGCCGTTTCAGGATCGCTTCGCGATGTGGACCTTGCCACGTCTGTGAGCGCTATCGGACGGCCTCGGCAGTAACCGATGGCAATGGGACAGCATCGATCCCATTGAGTTTCATCGACGGGGTGGCCTGTAAGTGTTGCCAGATTTTGCAGCACAGCCAGCGCCCTCTAGACCTGCGGACCTTTGCAGGGGTATCCACTCATTTTCGCGGCCTGCAGCGCCCGCTCGCTGGTCAAGGGCTTGAGTGCTCCCGCGGCGTAGCCGTTCTTGATGTAAAGAAAATAGTTGCCCTTCAGATCGTGGAAGATCCGGTACACATCGGCAGCTCTATGGGGGGTTGGCAGCGTGACGTTGTCGACCACCAGTTCATAGCCGTCGATACCCAGGTTGCCCAGCCTGGTCGTGAAGTCTGCTTCGAAGGCTGCGCGCCAGCGATTGCGCTCGAAGGTGCATGCCCAGAAGAGGGCGATCAGTAGCAATAGCCCCGCGCACAGGAAGGCTATGTCGGTGAGCAGTTTCAGCATGTCGTTCCTTTGACCTGTGGTCCTTCAATACCGGCTGGATGCCACTTTACCAAGTCGCAACGGTAATATGCGCGCCCGCCGTGGTGCCGATAGGCCTGATTGCTCAAGCAGGGTCATGGCGAAGCCCCATGTCGTTGTCATGGTCTAGGATTGCACAGACCCCAATCTTCAGAGGCAAGCAGCGATGAGCAAACGCCGCACAGTCATTGCCACACTGACATCCATCGCACTGGTACTGGTGCCCTGCATATCCTTCGCCGACCCGGGTAATGGCAAGGGGCACGGCAAGGGGCAATCCCAGCAGAACCATGGCAACCAAGGGGCGGGCAAGCACGATGGCGGTCATGGCGGTCCCGTGATCGACCGGGGCGATGTGCTCGGTATCCTGGGTGGGCACCGCGACTACTGGAGCCCGGGGCCTGCATTGCCTCCCGGCATCCAGAAGAACCTGGCGCGTGGCAAGCCGTTGCCCCCAGGCATCGCCAAGAAGCTCGATGGCCGGTTGCTGGGCCAACTGCCGCGTTATGACGGTTATGAATGGATGCAGGCGGGTGTCGACCTGATTCTGGTGGCAGTCGCCACGGGGGTGATCTACGAAGTACTCAACGGCGCTTTCGACTAGCGCGCAGGCAAAGAAAAGGCCCGCTGGGGAGGGCGGGCCAAGTGTTTCACGGATGAGTCATTACCTTGGCACGGCAGAGGTGAAAAAGTTGTCAATTGGCGCGCTCTGGTTTGTACGGAAAGCGCAAAAAAGAAAACCCGCCAAAAAGGCGGGTTGAACAGAACGTATCGAAGCCAGGTCAGTCTGCCTGGGCGTTTGTCAGAATTTCGTGAAGGCCATCCGGGTAATCGTGCAGTAAACGTTACTGAGTTTTTCATAAGTCCGGCGAACGTTCCCCGGCAACGGCTCCCGAGCCTCTAACGGTGCAGCAGCTCCAGCTGGCTGATCACGCAGACAGACGCATCCGTGGACGGGGTGTCATCGCTGAAGTCCACCTGGTTGTAGACACCGCCATGGAAGTTGAAGGTGTGGTCCCGCCAGCCCGAGGTCATCTGCAGCAGGCCGGAGTCGCCGCTGCGGCCGTTGCAGGCAGCGGTCACCGTCGCGACCCTGGCCGCAGTGACTTCGAGGGTGATGTCGAAGGGCGTGCCCAGGGGTACATCGACGAGGAGGGTGCTGTTGGTCGGCGTCGCCTGGTTGAAGTCCCGGCGAAAGCCGAGGGTGATCTTGCCCTTGTTCCAGAACACCTTGATCGCCGGGCTGTCGTCGTCTTTCACATGCAGCTGCGCGATCACCACCTTCTGTGCCGAGTTGACCTGCTCCAGCACCATGCGCTGGTGGCTGAAATGTCGGCTGGCGCTGCTCATGGCCCAATAGGTGGCCTCCTTCCACTCGCAGCGGGTTCGATGGGTACTCTTGCTCGATGCGCCCTTGGTCGGGGCGGTCATGCGCACTGCGCCACTGCTCAGCCGGCTCACAACCTGGGGCAGGCTGGCGAGGGCCTGGGCGCCGGTGACCTCCAGGGCCACAGGGTTGGTAGCGGATTTGGGCACCGGGGTGGTAATGATCAGTTGGTCGATGTTCACGGCCATGGGGAAAGCTCCTTGGTGAAAAAGATCCTGCAACCATGCGAGCGCTGAAATGACGGGCGGTTCAGTGGTGCGGGGGAGGGCCGGGCAAAAAAAGCCCGCCAGGGCGGCGGGCAAAGAACGTTTTTGAAGGGAGAGCCTGCACCATGCGCCTTGTCGGTTAAGCCGGGGTTAAGCGCCGCGAGGATTGACCGCCCGCGTCGATGCGCCTATACAGGCGTGCCGTTGTTACCGGAGCCTGCGATGCACGACGAAGACGATCTGCCCGAACCCGAGCACGACCATCTGCTCGACCCTGAATTCCACGAAGACTTCGACCCCGAGGCGGACGCCTACGGGGCGCTGGACGAAGTCGAGGAGGACGAAGAGTCACTCGACGACTTCGATGATGAAGATGACCATCCGGCCTGGCACGACGACTGCGATGATTGAAATCACCGCAGTCGCGTTCAGCGACGGTCAAGGGAGAAGCGCCCGGCGCCGGTGAGGGCCAGCAGCAGCAACCCGCCGACAATGGCGAGGTTCTTCAGGAACTGGGTCATGTTGGCGCTGCGCTCGGGCTCGACCATGTTCCAGAACGGGTGCCCGAGCAGCGCGGTGCCCAGCACGAACAGGGCGAACAGCAGGGCCAGCGGACGGGTGTAGAAGCCCAGGATCAGCAGGATGCCGACCAGCAGCTCCATGATCACGGCAACGGCCGCCGCCAGCATGGGCGCGGGCGCGCCGAGAGAGGTCATGTAGCCGACCGTGCCTTCGAAACCGCTCAGTTTGCTCCAGCCAGAGAGCACGAACAGGATCATCAGCAGGATGCGGGCGAGCAGCAGGATGACGTCGCGTTGACCGTCGAGCAAGCTATAGCGCATGGCGGCGCTCCAGTGGACAGTGACAGGTTCCACTCTAGCAGCTGCGCGGCGGTTTTCCGGCGGGCATGAAAAAGGCGCCGCAAGGGCGCCTCGATCGACAGAAGATGGTGCGAGTGGCGGGACTCGAACCCGCAAGGCTCACGCCGACAGATTTTAAGTCTGCTGTGTATACCAATTCCACCACACTCGCACGATTGACCGGCATGCTTCATAGCAGCAGGGCCAAGGCAATCAGGCGCGCTTTATAACCCATTGTTATAGGAGCGTCAACCGGCCACAGGGTTCAGGGCCTGATGCTACGGGCGATTTCACGCATCTCGCAGGCCGAGTGGTGCAGGTCATCGACATGCCCGTCCATGGCCTGGGCATCGGCCTGGTGGATCGAATGGCGCAGGAACCGCGCATGGCCGTCCAGGGCCTGGCACAGTTGGTCGAGTTCGCCGGCGCTGCGCACCAGGTCGTCCTGCAGCCCTTGCATGCGAAGGTTCGAAGTCATGTCGCTTCCTTGTGAAATCGGTGCGCGGCCACTATAGGTCAATTGACAGGATGCCGCCATTACGCCACTGTCCAGGCATTGGATCCAACGGGTTGTATCGCCATGTCATCGCGTTCCCCCGACCCAGAGGCAATCCGGCGTGTGCGCCCGAAGCTGTTCTGGCGTCTGCTGTTCCTGCTTGTCTGCCTGCTGGCGGCATTCTTGTACGCCGGTTTCATGAGCCTGGGCGGCTACCTGCTGATGCTCGGGCTCGATCAGGAGCACCCAGAACCACAGCGCGTGCTGGCATTGGGCGGCGGGGCGTCGATCCTGCTGCTGGGGTTGTGGCTGTTGAAGGTGGCGATGCCGCGCCGGCTGGTGCCGACGGTGGTGGAGCGCGAGCACTGACGATCGTCGCCTGAAGGGCTGTGTCGGCGGGACTTTTGACTACGCTCAATATGTCCTTTCGCGGTGCTTGTGGAGCTTGCATGGTGTCGACAGACCGCCCCACCCATTCGGTGATGCCCGAAGCGCGCTACGAGCAGTTGGTCCAGGCAGTGGTGGACTACGCCATCTACATGCTCGATCCGACCGGCCATGTGGTGTCGTGGAACGCGGGTGCGCAGCGGATCAAGGGTTATCGCGCCGACGAGGTGATCGGCCGGCATTTCTCGTTGTTCTTTACTGACCAGGACCGTGCCGAAGGCCGTCCGCAACAGCTGCTGCACCAGGCCTTGGAAGAGGGCAAGGTGCAGGACGAGGGCTGGCGCGTGCGCAAGGACGGTACGCAGTTCTGGGCGCTGGCGGCGCTGGATGTGATCCGTGACGAAACTGGCGAGGTCATCGGCCTGGCCAAGGTCACCCGCGACATCACCGACCGCCGCGAGTCCGCCCTGCAACTGGACGCCATGCGTGCGCAGCTGTTCCAGGCGCAGAAGCTCGAGGCCCTGGGGCAGTTGACCGGCGGCCTGGCCCATGACTTCAACAATCTGCTGACCATCATCCTCAGCTCTGCCCGGCTGGCCTCTGGCAGCCAGGACCCGGCACGGGTACGACGCCTGCTCGAGCATATTCTTGATGCCGGCGAGCGCGGTACCCAACTGACCCAGCAACTGCTCAGTTTTGCCCGGCATCGGCAACTGAGCATCACCCGCATCGCCCCGGCCCAGATGGTCGACACCACCTGCGGGCTGGCGGAGCACGCGCTGCCCAGGGACATCGAACTGCTGCCGCAGGTGCAGCCGGACCTGCCGCTGATCGAGGTGGACGCCGGGCAGTTGCAGATGGTCCTGCTCAACCTGGTGTTCAACGCCCGCGACGCCATCGCGGCGACCGGGCAGATCCACCTGGCAGTCGAAAGGGTTCGCCTGGCCGGCGAGGTGGAGGGGCTGCATGGGCACTTCGTGCGCTTCGATGTGCGTGATGACGGGCAGGGCATCGACCCTCAGGTGTTGCCGCGCATCTTCGAGCCGTTCTTCACCACCAAGGCCTTCGGCAAGGGCACCGGCCTTGGGCTGAGCCAGGCCTATGGTTTCGCCCGCCAGAGTGAGGGCGCGATCAGCGTGTCCAGCCGCCCTGGCGAAGGCACCTGCATGAGCCTGTACCTGCCCGCCCGAACGGGCGACGATACGCCTGCGAGCGAGGGATAGACGACCATGGTCGAGCAACTCAAGCGACTGGCCACCGGCATCGAAGGGCTCGATGCGCTGCTCAAGGGCGGGCTGGTGGTCGGCGCCTCCTACATCGTCCAGGGGCACCCGGGCTCGGGCAAGACCATCCTCGCCAACCAGCTGGCCTGCAACCATGTGCGCGACGGTGGCCGGGTGCTGGTGGCGACCCTGCTCAGCGAGTCCCATGAGCGCCTGTTCCAGTACCTGTCGACGCTGAGTTTCTTCGACCCGGCGCTGGTCGGTGACAGCATCCAGTTCGTCAGCGCCTTCGACACCCTGGAGCAGGATGGCCTGGATGCGGTGGTCAGGCTGTTGCGCCAGGAGATTGCCCGGCAGCAGGCCACCTTGCTGGTCGTCGATGGCCTGCTCAACGCCCGCTCGCGGGCGGAAACCAGCCTGGACACCAAGAAGTTCGTCTCCGAGCTGCAGGGGCATGCGGCGTTCGCCGGTTGCACGGTGCTGTTGCTGACCAGTGCCAGGCTGGAGGAGGGCAGCCCCGAGCACACCATGGTCGATGGTGTGATCGAGCTGGGCGAGCACCTGGTCGGCAGTACCGCGGTGCGGCATGTCCAGCTGCGCAAGACCCGCGGCAGCAGCGCGCTATCCGGGCGCCACGAATGCCAGATCGATGAGTCGGGGTTGCAGGTCTATCCGCGCCTCGAAGCGCTCTACAGTCGGCCCAGCCAGCAGGATGCGCAAACCCTGGCGCGGGTCGCCACCGGGGTCGCCGACCTGGACGGCATGCTCGGTGGCGGGCTGGCCGAGGCCTCGGTGAGCCTGCTGATGGGACCCTCCGGTGTGGGCAAGACGGCCTTGGGCATCGCGTTTCTCGCCGCTTCGACGAAGGCCGCGCCGGGCCTGCATTTCGGTTTCTACGAGACGCCGGCGCGGCTGCGCTTGAAGGCTTCTGCACTGGGCTTTGAGCTGCCGGCGCTGGAGCGCGAGGGGGCGGTGCAACTGAGCTGGCAGCCGACCACCGAAGGCCTGCTGGACCAGCTCGGCGCCCGTCTGCTGGCGCAGGTCGAGGCATTGGGTGCGCGGCGCGTGGTGATCGACAGCCTGGGCGCCTTCGGCCGCCTGGCGCTGGAGCCTGCCCGCCTGAACGCGTTCTTCCGCGCGCTGACCGGCGAGCTGCGCGCCCGCGGCGTCACGGTGCTGCTGACCTGGGAGATGCGCGACATCTTCGGTTCGGAAATCACCGCGCCGGCCCCGGACCTGTCTAGCATCGTCGACAACCTGATTCTCATGCGCTTCGCCGAGCTTGATGCACAACTGCACCGTGCCCTGTCGATCATCAAGGTGCGCGACAGCGACCACGATCCGGCCCTGCAGGCGTTGAGCCTGGGACCGAAGGGCATCAGCCTGGCGCGGGCGTTCGATGGCGCCAGCGGCGTGCTCAGTGGCTCGGCGACAACGCCAGGAGACCGCTGATGGGATGAACAGCATCCTGATCGTCGACGACGAGTACCTGATCGCCGATATCCTGGGGTTCGCCCTGGAGGACGAGGGCTATCTGGTGGAAAAGGCCAGCAATGGGCGCAAGGCCCTGGAGGCCCTGACAGAAAAGCGCGTGGACCTGGTGATCACCGACTACATGATGCCGGTGCTCAATGGCGAGGAATTGCTCAACGCAATTCGTGAAGAACTGCAGCTGGCGGACTTGCCGGTGATTCTCATGAGCGGCGCCCAGGCCAGCCAGGGTCTGGTCTGCCCCGGAAGGTTCGCGGCGGTGTTCGACAAGCCATTCGACATGGACCGAATGATCGCCACGGTGCGCGAGCTGCTCGGCACCTGAGGTTCGGGAGAGGCTCCCCGCATGGGCGGGCAATCGATCAGGCGCATCCGTGCGGCATGATGCGTTGGCTTGGGATTACTCGTCGTTGCTCTTTTCCGGCGCCGGGCTGCCGGCCTGGATCCGCTTGTAGATCTCTTCACGGTGCACCTGGACATCCTTCGGCGCATCGATACCGATCCTCACCTGCATCCCCTTGACGCCCAGAATGGTGACTTTGATGTCGTCGTCGATGACGATGCTTTCGCCAACCTTGCGTGTGAGTATCAGCATGTAGTTCTCCTTGGTGATGTAGAAAACCGCCGAGCCTGATGGTCTGCGGTGGGAGCCTGTCCCTCTTCCTTCTCATTAAAGACGCTTTCGGCGGATAGTAATTCCCCGACAGACAAATTCTGTTATCGATCTTTAGTTGCAGGTGCCAGTGGGGGTGCTACGCATTCCACTGGCCAAGGTGCTCGGTGGCAAGGATAGGGTGCTTGGCGCCATATGGGAAATTTCTCTGCTCGATGAACTAAATAGTGGGGCTCAATGATCGTTCTGGCCCTGCAGGGCCTGGAGGAAGCGCAGCAGCGACACTTCCTCGAGTTCCAGGCCCTTGCGCGCCCGTGCGCGGGGCAGGTCCGCCAGGCGTCCGAGCTGGAAGTGTTCGAGAACCGCGGGATGGATGTAGCAGCGCCGGCACACCGCGGGTGTGTTGCCCAGGCGCGCCGCCACCTGGCGGACGGTGTCGGCGACCTGGCGCCGCGCTTCGCTATCCGGCTTCCAGTCCAGTGGCCGTAGCAGGCTCAGGGCCAGGCTGCTGCCGGCCCAGGTGCGGTAGTCCTTGGCGGTGAAATCGGCGCCGGTCAGTTGCTGGAGGAACTGGTTGACCTCGGTCGAGCCGATGCCATGGCGCTGGCCCTGGTCGTCCAGATACTGGAACAAGGCCTGGCCGGGCAGCTCCATGCAGCGCTTGACCAGCCCGGCCAGACGCCGGTCGGTCAGGGTGACGTTGTGCTCGACCCCGCGCTTGCCGCGGAACTGGAAGCGGATTCGGCTGCCCTTGACCTGCACATGGCGGGTATTGAGCGTGGTCAGCCCGTAGGAGCGGTTGTCACGCAGGTACTGGCGGTTGCCGATGCGGATCAGCGTGCTGTCGAGCAGGCTGATCACCAGCGCCATGACCTTCTCCCGGCCCAGCCCCGGGCAGGCAAGGTACCTGTCCAGTTGCTTGCGCAGCCTTGGCAGCGTTTCGGCGAAGGCCAGCATGCGTCCGTACTTGTGCTGGTCGCGCAGCTCGCGCCATTGCGCGTGGTAGCGGTACTGCTTGCGCCCCCGGGCATCCCGTCCGGTGGCCTGCAGGTGCCCCTGCGGGTCGGCGCAGATCCATACATCGGTGTAGGCCGGCGGGATCACCAGGGCGGCGATGCGCGCCAGGGTGTCGGTATCGCGTACCCGCTGGTTGCCGGCGTCGAAATACTGAAAACCATCGCGCCAGCGCCGCCGGGTCAGGCCGGGCTGGCTGTCATCGACGTAGTGCAGGGCGGCAGGCAGCGGGCAGTCGGACATGGGCGCGGTCCATCAAGGGCACTGTTGCTGC
Source organism: Pseudomonas sp. DVZ6 (assembly GCF_024259445.1). NCBI lineage: Bacteria > Pseudomonadati > Pseudomonadota > Gammaproteobacteria > Pseudomonadales > Pseudomonadaceae > Pseudomonas > Pseudomonas sp. DVZ6. The sequence goes on along the minus strand of NZ_JANCLM010000011.1, from coordinate 42,023 downwards.
AATGGACAGCGTCCGTTGCTGCATTGCTCAACCCAGCAGCGCCACCGACTTGATCTGCGCCCACAGCATCTGGCCCGGCTGCACCGCGAGCTGGTCCGCCGAATAGCGGGTGATGCGCGCCAGCAGGGCGTTGCCGGCGGCATCCAGGCTGACCAGCACATGGGCCGGGTTGTCCGCCGGGCGGCACTCGCGGACCCGCACCGGCAGGCGGTTGAGGATGCTCGAGGCGCTGTCTGCGGTCAGTGCCAGGCTGACATCCCGGGCTTGTACCTTGAGGCGCAGGGTGCTGCCCATGTGCAGCCCGGGGTGGGCGATGCGCAAGCACTGGCCGTCACCGCCGGGCAGGCGCAGTTCGAACAGCTGGTAATGCGGGTCGTGGCCCACCACCACGCCTTCGAGCACCACGCCGGCATCTTCGCCCTGGGCCAGGGGCAGGTCGAGGCGCGCCAGGGTCTGGCCGATCGGCCCGCTGGCCACGGCCTTGCCCTGTTCGAGCAGGACCAGGTGGTCGGCCAGGCGCGCCACTTCGTCCTGGGCATGGCTGACGTAGATCAGCGGGATATCCAGTTCGTCGTGCAGGCGCTCCAGGTACGGCAGGATCTCGCGCTTGCGCGCGCTGTCGAGCGCGGCCAGCGGTTCGTCCATCAGCAACAGCCGTGGGCTGCTGAGCAGGGCCCGGGCGATGCCGACCCGCTGCGCCTCGCCACCGGACAGGGTCGCCGGCTTGCGCGCCAGCAGGTGGCCGATGCCCAGCAGCTGGCAGGCCTGTTCCTGGCTGATCTTGCGCGCCTCGGGGGCGATGCGGCGCCAGCCGAACTCGAGGTTGCCGCGCACCGACAGGTGCGGGAACAGGCTGGCTTCCTGGAACACGTAGCCGACCGGGCGTTGGTGCGGCGGGGTGAAATGCCCGCGTGCGCTGTCCTCCCAGACCTCGCCATTGACCTCGATGTAGGCGCTGGTGGCTCGCTCCAGGCCGGCCAGGCAGCGCAGGCACGAGGTCTTGCCCGAGCCGGAATGGCCGAACAGGGCGCTGATGCCGCGTCCGGGCAGGTTCAGGTCGACGTCCAGGGTGAAGTCGTCGCGCGCCAGTTTCAGGCGCGCCTGTATCGATGCACTCATGTCAGCTCCAGCCAGCCTTGCCACGGCGGCCTGCATAGAGCATCAGCAGCACCAGGAACGAGAATACCAGCATGGCCCCGGCCAGCCAGTGCGCCTGGCTGTATTCCATGGCCTCGACGTGATCGAAGATCTGCACCGAGACCACGCGGGTCTTGTCGGGAATATTGCCGCCGATCATCAGCACCACGCCGAACTCGCCCACGGTGTGGGCGAAGCCGAGGATGCTGGCGGTGACGAAGCCGGGGCGCGCCAGTGGCAGCACCACGTGGATGAAGGTGTCCCAGGGGCTGGCGCGCAGGGTGGCGGCCACCTCCAGCGGGCGCTGGCCGATGGCACCGAAGGCATTCTGCAACGGCTGCACCACGAAGGGCATGGAGTACACCACCGAGCCGATCACCAGCCCGGTGAAGCTGAACACCACGCTGCCCAGGCCCATGGCCTGGGTGGCCTGGCCGATCCAGCCATGAGGGCCAAGGGCCAACAGCAGGTAGAAGCCGATCACCGTCGGTGGCAGCACCAGGGGCAGGGCCACCACCGCGCCGATCGGCCCGCGCAGCCAGGAGCGGGTGCGCGCCAGCCACCAGGCGATGGGCGTGCCCAGCACCAGGAGGATGGCGGTGGTCAGGCTGGCCAGCTTGATGGTCAGCCAGATCGCGCCCAGGTCACTGGCGTCGAGCGGCATCAGAGCTCATAGCCGTAGGACTTGATCACCGCGGCGGCCTTAGGACCCTTGAGGTAGTCGACCAGGGCCTTGGCGGCCGGGTTGTCCTTGCCTTTGTTGAGGATCACCGCGTCCTGGCGGATCGGCTCATGCAACTCGGCGGGCACGATCCAGGCGGAGCCTTCGCTGACCTTGCCGTCCTTGTAGATCTGCGACAGGGCGACGAAGCCCAGCTCGGCATTGCCGGTGGACACGAACTGGAAGGCTTGGGTGATGTTCTGGCCTTCGACGATCTTCGCCTTGGTGGCCTCGGTCAGCTTCAGCTTGTCCAGCACCTGGGTGGCGGCCAGGCCGTAGGGAGCGGCCTTGGGGTTGGCGATGGACAGGTGCTTGTATTCGTTCTTCTTCAGCACTTCGCCCTTGGCGTCGACGTAGCCCGGCTTGGCCGACCACAGCGCCAGGGTGCCGATGGCGTAGGTGAAGCGCGAGCCCGCGACGATCTCTTTTTCCTGCTCGAGCTTGGCAGGGGTGCTGTCGTCGGCGGCGAGGAACACTTCGAACGGTGCGCCGTTCTTGATCTGTGCGTAGAACTGGCCGGTGGCGCCGTAGGCGGCGACCAGCTTGTGGCCGGTGTCCTTTTCGAAGTCCTTGGCGATGGCCTGGATCGGCGCTGTAAAGTTGGCCGCTACAGCGACCTGGACTTCATCGGCCTGGGCGGCATTGACGGTGATCAGGGTGGCCAGGGCACTGAAGGCCAGGTGGGACAGGCGAATACGCATGCAAACGGCTCCTAGGGACGGCGGGTTATCGTTATGGCTTGAACTATATAGCGATACGCCATCCGTCGGGAAGAGGGTGTCCGAATATTTCCTGATCTATGGGTCAGCTTTTTGTTGTCTGCCCGGCAATGGCCCGAGTCAGGTCGCCCGCCGGCATATGCCGCCCGAGGCGCAGCGCCTGTCCCGACCACAGGTTGCTGAAGTCGGCGTTGCCCTGTGGATCGGTGATCGCCCGCAGTGGCATCAGCGCGCCGCCGGCCAGCGGGAAGCGTGGGGCGAGGGGACTCATCGGCCCCAGTTCGCGCATCAGGCGGTTGTTGATGCCGCGGGCCGGACGACCGGTGAACAGGTTGGTCAGGGCGGTATCGCTGGCGGGCGCGCTGTCCAGGGCGTGACGGTGCGCCGGGGACACCTTGGCCTCGGGGCAGAACAGGTAGGCGGTGCCCACCTGTACCGCCGAAGCGCCCAGGGCCAGGGCGGCGACCAGACCGCGATGATCGCCGACACCGCCCGCCGCGATCACCGGCACCTGCACCGCATCGACCACCTGGGGCACCAGGGCGAAGGTACCGATCTGGCTGGTGATGTCGCTGCCGAGGAACATGCCGCGATGGCCGCCGGCCTCGTAGCCCATGGCGATGATCGCGTCGCAGCCGTGCTGCTCCAGCCACAGTGCTTCCTCCACCGTGGTGGCGCTGGACAGCACCTTGGCCCCGCTCGCCTTGACTCGCCGCAGCAGCTCGGGCGTCGGCAGACCGAAGTGGAAGCTGATCACCTCTGGGCGCAGTTCCTCCACCAGCCGGCAGCTCTGTTCGTCGAAGGGCGCACGATTGGACACCGGCGTTGGCGCCTCGAAGTCCGCGCCGACTTCCTCGTAATAGGGCTTGAGCGCCTGCTTCCAGCGGGCGTCGCGCTCGGGGTCGGGCGCCGGCGGCTGGTGACAGAAGAAGTTCAGGTTGAGCGGGCCCTGGCAGGCGGCACGAAAGGCCTCGATCTCGCCGCGCACCTGTTCGGCGGTGAGCATGGCGCAGGGCAGGGCGCCCAGGCCACCGGCGTTGCCCACGGCAATGGCCATGGCCGAACCGCTGGCGCCGGCCATGGGCGCCTGGAGAATGGGCAACTCGATACCCAGCAGGTCGAGGATGCGGCGGTCTTGCCAGGGGCTCATGGGCGACTCCTTGAGTGCGGGGCGTGCGGCGTGGTTACAAGGCCTTGCTGACCTGAATGTCGCTGATCTTGTCGGCGTCGTCGCCGTGGATCTTGCGCAGGGCTTGCTGCGCCTGCTCGAGGGAGGCATCGGGCATCAGGGCGAAGTCCCAGCGGCGTTCACCGTCGAGCTTGTACTTGATCACGTACTTGATGGTCTGGGTCATGCGGCTATCCGAGTGTTATCCGAGTTTCGACGACGAGCGACGGATGATCTTGATCTTGTGGCTGAGGGCCGGCTTGCGCGTCACCGAGATCGGGCGAGTGGTCACGGTATCGATGGTGATGTTCCAGAAACCGGTGCTGGGCACGGTGATCTTCGCCGGGAAGCGCTCGAAGTGACCACCGTGGTAGGTGTGGCGCCCGCCATTCTTGAAGCTGCGGAAGTTGGCGTCGTTCATCAGGCGGATGTTGCAGCGCTGGGAGCACTCGATGACGACGATGTCGTCATCGTTCAGGTGCTCGCGCTGGTGTACGAATTTCATGGGGTGCTCCGCAAGGATTGGTTCAGCAAACGCGAAAGATACCACGATGTGAGGTTACACTTGCGCCCGGGCTGGCCAAGCCAAGGAGATTTCTGCCAGACGTGGGAGCAAAACCGCCTGGATGTGGTCAGAGGATGACTTTGAAGAAGCTGGAGACGATGTAGATGAAATGGGTAGCAGCAGCGGTGGCGCTGACGTTGGGTGGCTGTGTCAGCGTGACGGAGCTCGAGCAGTCCCACGCGACGCTGGATGTGATCTCCGGCAAGACGCCGCGCGAGTATGCCGACTGCGTCAAGCGCAAGCTGGCCGATACGCGTGATCCCTTGCAGGAAGAGGTGCGTGGCGATGGCTTGCGCCTGACCGTGCCGCAGAAGGTGTCGGCCGGCGTCGGCCCTGCGGCGCTGCTCGATATCGACAAGCGCGGCAGTGGCAGCGCGATCAAGGTGTACGAGCGGTTGAACAACTTCCCGCTGCGCCTGGGTGATGTGCGCACCTCGGCGACCCAGTGCATCTCCGGTTCTTGATCCAGCTCAGTTAATCGGCAATTAGCTGGCGGTTTGCCACTTTCCTTCCCGGTGACACGTTGTCGCACGTCGGGGAATAGGCCTAGTATTTCTGGGCTTATATCGTTTAAGCCTAAGCTTATAACAAGGAAATGGAGCCTCCGTGATGAAACCCCTGAGCCATGTCGTGATCGGCAGCCTGCTGATCTTGGCCTGGCCCTCGGCGCACGCTGCCGATGGCCAGAAAATCTTCAACCAGGGCGGGCAGAACCCCGCCGCCATGGCCTGCCTGGGCTGCCATGGTCCGGACGGCAAGGGTATCGCCGCCGCCGGTTTTCCCCGTCTTGCCGGCCTGCCTGCCGGCTATCTCAGCAAGCAATTGCATGACTTTCGCAACGGCAGCCGCAAGCAGGCGGTGATGGAACCGTTGGCCAAGGCCCTGGACGATGCCGAGATCGAGGCGGTCAGCGCCTACCTGGCCAAGCTGCCGGCCGATGCCGCGGCGGACACGCGCCGCCAGCAGATTGCCAACGATCCGGTGACCCGTCTGGCCGTCTACGGCGACTGGAGTCGACTGATACCTGGTTGCGTGCAGTGCCACGGTCCTGGCGGCAGTGGCGTCGGTGAGCACTTCCCGCCACTGGCCGGACAACCCGCCGGTTACCTGGTGGCGCAACTCAACGCCTGGCGCGATGGCAGTCGCAGCAATGATCCCAACCAGTTGATGGTCAACGTGGCCAAGGCGATGACCGATGCCGAGGTCAAGGCGGTCGCCGACTACTTCGCCCAACCGGCCAGCCAGGAGGTCAAGCCATGAAAGTCCTGATGCCAACCCTGCTGCTGGTGGCCATGGGCACTGCCCAGGCCGCGCCCATTGCCATGGAAGACCAGTCCCAGCTCAAGGTCCCGGGTGTGCAGGCTGCCCCGCAGTTCGTGCCGCCTGCGGAAAGCGCGATCCCGGACAACGCCTTCGGCAAGATGATTCGTGAAGGCCACGCCCTGTTTGTCGATACCCGCCGGCTGATGCCCGAAGCGGTCGGCAACGGCTTGAACTGCAGCAACTGCCACCTCGACCAGGGGCGCCTGGCGCATTCCGCGCCGCTGTGGGGGGCGTACCCGATGTATCCGGCGTATCGCAAGAAGAACGACAAGGTCAACACCTTCGCCGAGCGTATCCAGGGCTGCTTTACCTTCAGCATGAACGGCAAGCCGCCGGCGGCCGACAGCCCGCAGATGACCGCCTTGAGCGTTTACGCCTACTGGCTGTCGACCCAGGCGCCGACCGGTGTGGAGATCGCCGGTCGTGGCTACCCGGAAGTGCCCAAGCCCGAAGGCGGTTACGACTTCAAGCGCGGCAAGCAGGTGTACGACGAGCAATGCGCGATCTGCCACGGCGGCAATGGCGAAGGGCAGAAGGTGGCCGGGGAGTACGTGATGCCGCCGCTGTGGGGCAAGGACTCCTACAACTGGGGCGCCGGCATGCACCGGATCAATACTGCGGCGTCGTTCATCAAATACAACATGCCACTGGGCAAGCCCGGCAGCCTGAGCGACCAGCAGGCGTGGGACGTGGCGGCGTGGATCAACCGCCATGAGCGGCCGCAGGATCCGCGGCTGGTCGAAGGCTCGATCGAGAAGACCCGGCTGAAGTTCCATGCCAACGACGGGGTCAACCTGTACGGGCAGAAAGTTGATGGCGTGTTGATCGGGCAGGGGATCGGCGGTTGAGCTGAAACCCTCGCGGGGCAAGCCCGCTCCCACGCCCAGCAAGGGACGATCGTGGGGTCGGGCCCGCCCCGCGATGATGTCGCCGGTCGCCTGAAATTCACGGCCTGGCGGAACTATCTACACTGGAATGTCTCTATGATGGCATCGGCCAGCGCGGGGGGCATTGTAAGGTGACCGCCGCCTGATTAGACTGCGCCGAATTTCGTACGCAAAGCCCTTGTTAAGGACGTATATGATCAAGAAATGCTTGTTCCCGGCAGCCGGTTACGGCACCCGCTTCCTGCCCGCTACCAAAGCCATGCCCAAGGAAATGCTGCCGGTGGTCAACAAGCCACTGATCCAGTATGGCGTTGAAGAAGCGCTGGACGCCGGCCTCAACGAGATCTCCATCGTCACCGGCCGTGGCAAGCGTGCCCTGGAAGACCACTTCGACATCAGCTACGAGCTGGAAAACCAGATCAAGGGTACCGACAAGGAGAAATACCTGGTCGGCATCCGTCGTCTGCTCGACGAGTGCTCGTTCTCCTACACCCGCCAGACCGAGATGAAAGGCCTGGGTCACGCGATCCTCACCGGTCGTCCGCTGATCGGCGACGAGCCGTTCGCCGTGGTGCTGGCCGACGACCTGTGCGTCAACCTCGAAGGTGACGGCGTACTCAAGCAGATGGTCAAGCTGTACAAGCAGTACCGCTGCACCATCGTGGCGATCATGGAAGTCGACCCTCAGGAAACCAGCAAGTACGGCGTGATCGCCGGTGACCTGATTGGTGACGACCTGTACCGCGTACGCAACATGGTCGAGAAGCCAAAGCCTGAAGATGCACCGTCGAACCTGGCGATCATCGGTCGCTACATCATGACCCCGGACATCTTCAAGCTGATCGAAGAAACCGAGCCGGGCAAGGGCGGTGAAATCCAGATCACCGACGCCCTGATGAAGCAGGCCCAGGACGGCTGCGTCATCGCCTACAAGTTCAAGGGCAAGCGTTTCGACTGCGGTGGCGCCGAAGGCTACATCGAGGCGACCAACTTCTGCTTCGAGAACTTCTACAAGACCGGCAAGGCTTACTGAGTCCCCGGCGTTGTAAAAAGCCACCTTCGGGTGGCTTTTTTGTTTGCGGCGGCCAACGGCGCTATGCTGGGCGCCTGCCCAGGAGACTGAATACATGGCTTACGATTTTGATCTGTTCGTGATTGGCGCCGGTTCCGGCGGTGTGCGCGCGGCGCGTTTTGCTGCGGGTTTCGGCGCAAAAGTGGCGGTGGCCGAGAGCCGCTACCTCGGCGGCACCTGCGTCAATGTCGGCTGCGTACCGAAGAAACTGCTGGTGTACGGCGCCCATGTCGCCGACGAACTGGAACAGGCTGCAGGTTTCGGCTGGACCCTGGAAGAGGGCCACTTCGACTGGGGCACGCTGATCGCCAACAAGAACCGCGAGATCGAGCGCCTCAACGGCATCTACCGCAACTTGCTGGTCAACAGCGGCGTCACCCTGTTGCAGGGCCACGCCCGCATCACCGGCGCCAATGAGGTGGAGGTCGAGGGCCAGCGCTACAGTGCCGCCAACATCCTCATCGCTACCGGCGGCTGGCCGCAGGTGCCGGACATTCCGGGCAAGGAACTGGCCATCACGTCCAACGAGGCGTTCTACCTCAAGCAACTGCCGCGACGCGTGCTGGTGGTGGGCGGTGGTTACATCGCCGTGGAGTTCGCCGGGATCTTCCAGGGCCTGGGCGCCGACACCACGCTGCTGTATCGGGGCGATCTGTTCCTGCGCGGTTTCGACGGCTCGGTGCGCACGCACCTGAAGGAAGAACTGGAAAAACGCGGCATGGACCTGCAATTCAACGCCGACATCCAGCGTATCGACAAGCTTGCAGACGGCAGCCTCAAGGCCACCCTCAAGGATGGTCGCGAGCTGGTCGCCGATTGCGTGTTCTACGCCACCGGCCGTCGGCCGATGCTGGATAACCTGGGCCTGGAGAACACCGGCGTGGAGCTGGACGAGCGCGGTTACATTCGCGTGGACCAGCAGTACCAGACCACCGCCCCGTCGATCCTGGCCATCGGCGACGTGATCGGCCGCGTGCAACTGACCCCGGTGGCGCTGGCCGAAGGCATGGCCGTGGCCCGCCGCCTGTTCAAGCCCGAGCAGTACCGCACGGTCGACTACCAGAACATTCCGACCGCAGTGTTCAGCCAGCCGCCAATCGGCACCGTGGGCCTGACCGAGGAGCAGGCGCTGGCCGCCGGGCACAAGGTGCAGATCTTCGAGAGCCGCTTCCGGGCGATGAAGCTGACCCTGACCGATATCCAGGAAAAGACCCTGATGAAGCTGGTGGTCGATGCCGACACCGACAAGGTGCTGGGCTGCCACATGGTCGGGCCGGATGCTGGCGAGATCATCCAGGGCCTGGGGATCGCCCTGAAGGCAGGGGCGACCAAGCAGCAGTTCGACGAGACCATCGGCGTGCACCCGACCGCCGCCGAAGAGTTCGTGACCATGCGCACCGTCACCCGCTGATACGCGTTATCCCAGATCGCGGGGCAAGCCCGCTCCCACGCCTGAAAACCTTCTGGCGTGGGAGCGGGCTTGCCCCGCGATGCATTTTGCCCTCGCAATCCTTTGCTCAGCCCAATCCCTTCTATTAATAATCCCGCCTTATAGCCAAAACCAATCACCAGCATGAGCTTTGCCAATGAGCCTTCGAGGGGACCAGCGGTTAGGATTCTCTCCGTCAACCGAATTCAACCCATGAAGGAGCGTCTCTCATGCCAATCATCAACAGCCAGGTCAAACCGTTCAACGCCACTGCTTTTCACAATGGCGAATTCGTCCAGGTCAGCGAAGCCGACCTGAAAGGCAAGTGGTCCGTCGTGTTCTTCTACCCGGCCGACTTCACCTTCGTCTGCCCGACCGAACTGGGTGACCTTGCTGACAACTACGCCGAGTTCCAGAAGCTGGGCGTGGAAATCTACGGTGTGTCCACCGACACCCACTTCACCCACAAAGCCTGGCACGACACCTCGGACACCATCGGCAAGATCAAGTACCCGCTGATCGGTGACCCGACCCACGTCATCTCGCGCAACTTCGACGTGCTGATCGAAGAAGCCGGCCTGGCCGATCGCGGTACCTTCGTGATCAACCCGGAAGGTCAGATCAAGATCGTTGAAATCAACGACGGTGGTGTAGGCCGTGACGCCAGCGAACTGCTGCGCAAGGTCAAGGCTGCCCAGTACGTTGCCGCCCACCCAGGTGAAGTCTGCCCGGCCAAGTGGAAAGAAGGCGAAGCCACTCTCGCTCCGTCCCTTGACCTGGTCGGCAAGATCTAATTTTCGTCCGATAAGCGCCTGCGCGACGACCATGCTGCGTTGAAAACAGGCTCGGAATGCTCATTTGCAACCAGCAAAGTCGAGCGCGACTCCGACCGTTCCTCGCCTGTTTTCGCCTTGCCTGATCGCCGCGCAGTCACTTCTCGAACGAAAATCCGGTTATGCGCCAATCGCGGGCGGTAGACAGCCGCCAAAGCTGAAGTAGTTACCGCCCCGTAAAAACGCCCGGGCGATCTCGCCTGGGCGTTTTTGTATCCGAGTTTTGAAAAAGGAATCGCCCGTATGTTGGACGCCACGCTTAAATCGCAACTGAAAACCTACCTGGAGCGGGTCACCCAGCCGATCGAGATCGTTGCCTCCCTCGACGACGGCGCGAAGTCCCGCGAACTGCACGACCTGCTGGTGGAAATCGCCGGCCTGTCGAACCTCATTACCTTCAGCGCGGATGGCAACGACGCCCGTCGTCCTTCGTTCTCGCTGAACCGCCCTGGCGCGGATATCAGCCTGCGTTTCGCCGGCATCCCCATGGGCCACGAATTCACCTCCCTGGTGCTGGCGCTGCTGCAGGTCGGCGGCCACCCCTCCAAGGCCAGTGCCGAAGTGATCGAGCAGATCCAGGCGCTGAAGGGCGAATTCACCTTCGAAACCTACTTCTCGCTGTCGTGCCAGAACTGCCCGGACGTGGTCCAGGCGTTGAACCTGATGGCGGTGCTCAACCCCAATGTGCGCCACGTCGCCATCGATGGCGCGCTGTTCCAGGATGAAGTCGAAGCCCGCAAGGTCATGGCGGTGCCGAGCATCTACCTGAACGGCGAAGTGTTCGGCCAGGGCCGCATGGGCCTGGAAGAGATCCTCGGCAAGATCGACACCAATGCCGGCGCTCGCCAGGCCGAGAAGATCAACGCCAAGGACGCCTTCGACGTGCTGGTGGTCGGGGGTGGCCCGGCTGGCGCGGCCGCGGCGATCTACGCCGCCCGTAAAGGCATTCGCACCGGTGTCGCCGCCGAGCGCTTTGGCGGCCAGGTGCTCGACACCCTGGCGATCGAGAACTTCATCTCGGTGCAGGAGACCGAAGGGCCTAAGCTGGCCACGGCCCTTGAAGAGCACGTCAAGCAGTACGACGTCGACATCATGAACCTGCAGCGCGGCGAAGCGCTGATCCCGGCCACCGATGGCGGCCTGCATGAAGTACGCCTGGCCGGCGGCGCCTCGCTCAAGGCCAAGACCGTGATCCTCGCCACCGGCGCCCGCTGGCGTGAAATGAACGTGCCGGGCGAGCAGCAATACCGCGCCCGTGGCGTGGCCTACTGCCCGCACTGCGACGGCCCGCTGTTCAAGGGCAAGCGCGTGGCGGTGATCGGTGGTGGCAACTCCGGCGTGGAAGCGGCCATCGACCTGGCCGGCGTGGTCGCCCAGGTGACCCTGATCGAGTTCGACAGCCAGCTGCGCGCCGATGCCGTGCTGCAGCGCAAGCTGCACAGCCTGCCGAACGTCAAGGTGATCACCAGCGCGCTGACCACCGAAGTGGTCGGCGATGGCGAGAAGGTCACCGGCCTGCGCTACAAGGACCGCACCAGCGACACGCTGCATGACCTGGCGCTGGAAGGCATCTTCGTGCAGATCGGCCTGCTGCCGAACACCGATTGGCTCAAGGGCACGGTGGAGCTTTCGCCGCGTGGCGAGATCATCGTCGATGCCAAGGGCCAGACCAGCATCCCCGGCGTGTTCGCCGCCGGCGACGTGACCACGGTGCCGTACAAGCAGATCGTCATCGCCGTGGGCGAGGGCGCCAAGGCGTCGCTGGCGGCCTTCGATCATCTGATCCGCACTTCGGCGCCGGCCTGACGGCAGCGGGGTGTAAACGTGAAAACGCCGCCATTCCTTCGGGGATGGCGGCGTTCTTGTGTTGGGGCTATCGCGGGCAAGCTCGCCCCATGTGGGTGATCCCGGTCAGGTTGGATTACTCAGCGCCTCGTCGGCGGCCTTGCCGCGACCGCCCAGCCGCACCAGCAGCAACCCGGTCGCCGCCAGCAGGCCACCGGCCATCGGCACCGCCGCATAGCCCAGGTCCAGGCTGATCACCGCGCCACCCAGGGCGGCGCCGACGGCATTGCCCAGGTTGAATGCACCCACGTTGATCGATGACGCCAGCCCCGGAGCCTCGGCTGCGGCGATCATCACTCGCATCTGCAGCGGCGGCACCACGGCGAAGGTGAACATCCCCCACACCAGCAAGGCCAGCGCGGCGCCGACATGGCTGCCCAACACCAGCGGCATCAGCAGCATGATCGCCGCCAACGCGCCGAGGAAGATCCGCGCGGCGCCGTCCAGCGACCAGTCGGCCAGCTTGCCGCCCAGGCTGTTGCCGAGGGTGAAGCCGACGCCGATCAGCACCAGGCCGAGGGTGACGAAACTGTCGGAGGCGCCGGTCAGCTCGGCGAGCACCGGGGCGACATAGGTGTACAGGGTGAACATGGCGCCGGCGCCCAGGACCGTGGTGGCCATGGCCAGCAGCACGTTGGGGCGGGCGATCACCGCCAGTTCCTTGCGCACATGGGGCACGCTGCCGCGCTCGCCCTTGGGCAGGGCGTACCACAGCGCCGCGATGGCCAGCACGCCGAGCACCGCGGTGCCGGCGAAGGCCATGCGCCAGCCGACCTGCTGGCCGAGCCAGGTGGCGGCTGGCACGCCGCCGATGTTGGCGATGGTCAGGCCCATGAACATGGTGGCCACGGCGCTGGCCTGCTTGTCCCGGGGTACCACGCTGGCGGCCACCACCGCGCCCAGGCCGAAGAACGCGCCGTGGTTGAGGCTGGTGATCAGGCGCGAGAGCAGCAGGGTGTAGTAGTCCGGCGACAGGGCCGAGAGCAGGTTGCCGACGGTGAAGATGCCCATCAGCATCATCAGCGCGGCACGCTTGCCGAAGCGGCTGAACAGCAAGGTCATGATCGGCGCGCCGACCATCACGCCGATGGCATAGGCGGTGATCAGCATGCCCGCGCTGGGGATGCTGGCACCGACGCCATCGGCGATCACCGGCAACAGGCCCATGGGGGTGAACTCGGTGGTGCCGATGCCGAAGGCGCCGATGGCCAGGGCGAACAGCACCCGTTTGGGGGAAAGCGTGCTCATTGGGAGCTCCGAAAAAGCGGTTGAGAGCGGGGCGGTGGGCCTCCATGCCCGAAGGATATCAGTCCCAGGCTGGCGCCAGGCCGTCCGGGCTGACTTCGCGGCCGTTGCGCTCCAGGGTGGCGATGCGCGCCATGTCGTCGGCGTCAAGGCGCAGGCTGCGGGCAAGCAGGTTGCTGGCCAGGTTCTCGCGTTTGGTGGACGACGGGATAACCGCATAGCCCAGTTGCAATGCCCAGGCCAGGGCCACCTGGGCCACGGTGGCCTTGTGCTTGGCGGCGATCTCGGTCAGCAGCGGATCCTTCAGCACCTTGCCGTAGGCCAGGGTCATGTAGGAGGTGGTAGTGATGCCCTGCTCCTGGAGGAAGGCAGTCAGCTTGCTGTTTTGCAGGTACGGGCTGAGTTCGATCTGGTTGGTGGCGATCTCGCCCTGGCCGACCACGGCGATGGCCTGGCGGGTCAGCTCGATATTGAAGTTGGAGATGCCGATCTGGCGGGTCAGGCCCTGGCGCTTGGCGTCGGCCAGCGCCTGCATGTATTCGGGCAGCTCGACGCCGTTGCCCGGCGCCGGCCAGTGGATCAGCAGCAGGTCGACATGGTCGGTGCGCAGTTTGGCCAGGCTCTCGCGCAGGCTGGGGATCAGTTTGTCGGCGGCGTAGTGGTCGACCCAGATCTTGGTGGTGATGAATAGCTCGTCGCGCGGCACGCCGCTTTCGGCGATGGCCTGGCCGACCTCGGCCTCGTTCTTGTAGATCTGCGCGGTGTCGATGACGCGGTAGCCCAGCGCCAGCGCCGACTTGACCGAATCGATGACGGCCTGGCCGGTGAGGCGGAAGGTACCCAGGCCAAAGGATGGAATGCTCATGCAACTGCTCCTGTCGAGTGAGGGGATCGAGGCCCGGGCAGTGGGGCACGGGATCGAACGGGTAGGCGCAGTGTGCGGTGTTCGGCGGGATTGATTAAGGCGTCGACGCGCCAAGGTCCTTTGACCTGGAGTCATGAATACAGGGTTGGATTGTGAGCGGGGCGAGGCAATGGCGGCTATTGCCGCCATTGCGGGGCAAGCCGGCAGGGGCTGCGCTGACTGCTCTCAGTAACAGCGCAGCCCCGGGGGCGGGCGATCTGTGGCAGGTTGGCAGTGCTGTCAGGCGACCGGTATCAGCGGGTCGGCCGCTGCCAGTGCGGTGGCCCGGTCCGCCGCCGGTGGGTAGATCCACACCGAGTTGATCTGCTGCTTGAGCTGCTTGGCCTCGGCCTTGTCGGTCGGTGGCGAAACGGTGCGTTCCCAGCCTTCGGTGTACACCGCGCCCCAGGCGCCGAGGTCCAGGCAGGTGACGTACTTGGGCTGGCTGTAGGTCATCGGCGCCACGCCGATCAGCTCGGCGGCGGCGTTGTTGCCGGCGTAGCGGCCCAGGGGGATGGCGTGCTGGCAGGACATCACGGCAAAGTTGCCGACCTCGTCGCAGGCCGCGTAGGCCACATCGCCCGCGGCATACACATCCGGGTTGCCGATGACCTTGAGCTGCCCGTCCACATGCAGGCGGCCCTGGCGATCGCGCTCGCCGGTGATCTGCTCGGTCAGCGGGTTGGCCTTGAAGCCGACGGTCCAGACCACCGTATTGGCGGCGATGCGTTCGCCGTTGTCGAGCAGCACGCCGCCAGCATCCACCGAGGCCACCGTGGCGCCGCAGACCCATTCGATGCCCAGCGCCGCCGAGGCCTGCTCGATGGCCGGGCGGATACCGTCGCCCAGGGCGGCGCCGATCTTCGCCCCGCGGTCGACCACGACGATGCGCGGCGTGACCTTGTCGCCCAGGATCGCCCGCAGCCGGCTGGGCAGCTCGGTGGCGGTCTCGATGCCGGTGAAGCCGCCCCCGGCCACCACCACGGTGTTGCGCGCCGGGCTGTCGGGGCGGGCGGCCAGGGACTTGAGGTGTTCTTCCAGGCGGGTGGCTGACTCGATCTTGTCGACGTCGAAGGCGTGGCGGTCGAAGCCTTCCAGCGCCGGGCGGTTGAGCAGGCTGCCGCAGGCCATGATCAGGCGGTCGTAGCCAAGCCTGGCGTCGATGCCGCCGGGCTGGCGGTACGCCACTTCACGGCTGGCCTGGTCGATGTGGTAGGCGCTGCCTTTGACGAAGCGCACGTTGACCGCGTCGAACAGCGCCTGCAACGGCGCGCCCATGGTGTGCACGTCGGGTTCGTAGAAGCGTGGGCGGATGTGCAGTTCCGCCTGGGGGGCGAGCACGGTGATCTGCACGTCGTCGTGTTTGTGCTGGTCGAGCAGGCGGGCGGCGCCGAGGGCGCTCCACAGCCCGGCGAAGCCTGCGCCAATGATCAGGATCTGTTTCATGGGGTGCTCCTGGATGCCGCGATTATCGATGTTGTCGCTGCGGCAGTGGGAAAAGGGTACGCCTTGTGGGTGGGCCTGGATTGCGGCCCGACAGGCGTGCAGCAGATGCTAAAGGCGTGCCCCGTTTGCCCCTAGGCCAAAGAACCCTGGATTTCGGCCAGCGGCACGCTGCGGGCAAAGCGTGCCCGGTAGTCCCGCGGGGTCACCGCCAGATGGCGCTGGAACGCCAGGCGCATGCGCTCCTCGCTGCCGAACCCGCAGTGGCGGGCAACCTGCTCGATATGCTGGTCGGAGTTCTCCAGCAAGCGCCGCGCCGCCTCCAGGCGGAACACTTCGATGGCCTTGGCCGGGGTGCGGCCGGTCTTGTGCTTGTACACCCGGGTGAAGTTGCGCAGGCTCATGCGCGCCTGCTCGGCCAGCCGCTCGACCGTCAGGCGCGGGTCGCCCAGGTGCTCGTTGAGCCACAGGTGCAGGGCCTCGAAGGCGGCGCCGTCCTCGCCCTGGGCCTTGAGCAGTTCGCTGAACTGCGCCTGGCCACCGGGGCGCTTGAGGAACACCACCAGTTCGCGGGCCACCTGCATCGCCACCTCGCGGCCGCAGTCGGCCTCGACCAGGGCCAGCGCCAGGTCGATGCCGGCGCTGACCCCGGCCGAGGTCCACACCTGGTCCTGCTGCACGAAGATCGACTCGGCATCCACCTCGATGGCCGGGAAGCGCCGGTGCAGCGCATCGCACATCGCCCAGTGGGTGGCGGCCCGGCGGCCGTCGAGCAGGCCGGCGGCGGCCAGCAGGAAGGTGCCGCTGCACACCGAGGCGGTGCGTCGGGCGCGCTGGGCGGCCTGGGCCAGCCAGGCGATCAGCTCGGCGTGATCGGGGAGGGTGTGGACGATCTCCGGTGCGCCGGGCACCACCAGGGTGTCAAACGGCTCGCGCAACCAGGGGGCCAACGGTTCGGTGCCTATCGACAGGCCTTCTGCGGTGGGCACTAGGCCGCCTTCGAGGCTGGCAGTGACCAGGCGATAGCCCGGCAGGCCACGCGCGGTACGGGCCTTGGTCGCGGCCCAGAACACCGTCTGCGCGCCGGTGAGGTCGAGCAGGCCCATCTGCGGGTAGGCGAGGAACAGCAGGGTGCGCGGCTGATCCAGGGCGTGCACGGGCGGGGTGGGGATCTGCGGGATGTCGGTCATGGCGCGCTGCTTGTGACGGAGGCGTAGCGCTAAGTCGAGCACCTGGCGCGGCGCCGATCAAGCGCCGCGCGACAGGCGCAGGCGCCGAGGCTTTGCAGGGACAGCGTGGGAGCGGGCTTGCCCCGCGATGACGTCGGCCCAGGTTGGCGAAGCATCGCGGGGCAAGCCCGTTCCCACGCTGCCCCAGTCAGATCGGAGATTTACATTTTGAACCCCGAGTGGGCTGTACCTGCCTCAGAAGCTGTAGTCGACCGTGGCGAAATACGAGCGCGGTGCGCCCAGCAGCCATTGCTCGCCGCTGTAGCTGGACTGGGCGTACTGGCGGTCGAACAGGTTGTTCAACTGCAGGCCCAGGCGCACATCGGGCAGTACCTGCCAGCCCAGGTTGGCATCGACCACGGCGTAGCCCGGCACGCGCTGGTCGTTGGCGGCGCTGGCGTAGCGCTCATCCACGTAACGCAGGCCGATGCCTGCGTCCACGGTCTGGCCAAAGCCCTTGCTCAGCCACAGGTTGGCGGTGCGCCGCGGCACATCCTGCGGGCGGTTGCCAGCACGGTCGTGGACCGTGCCGTTGCTGCCTTCCTCGAGGAAGTCGTCGTACTTGGCCCGCACCAGCGCGGCATTGGCCGAGAGCTGCCACTGGTTGCCCAGCGCCAGTTCCAGGCTGGCCTCCAGGCCGTCGGAGGTCTGCTGGCCGGCCTGCTGGCTGTCGTGGGTGAGCGGGTTGTACACCGGCAGTTTCTTCTTGACGATGTGATAGGCCGCCAACGTCCACTCGCCACGCGCATCCCAGAAGCGTTGCTTCAGGCCGATCTCGGTCTGCTTCGCTTCGGTCAGCTCCAGGCGCTTGTTCGGGCGCTGGGTGAGCAGGTCGCCGACGCCGTCCTCGCTGGTGGAGTACTGCCCGTACAGCGACAGGTCGTCGGTGAGGGCGTACACCAGCCCGGCGCGCCAGTTGCCGCCTTGCAGGCTGCGGTCGCTGCGGGCGTTGTTGACCAGGTCGTCACGGTCGATGTGGTTCTGGTCGCGGCGGATGCCGGTGACCAGTGCGAGACGGTCGCTCAGCTGGGTGCGGTTTTCGGCGAACAGGGCGAAGGTGTCGACCTTGGACAGCGTCTGCGCGCGGGTCGGGCTGAGGCTGTGGAAACCGCCCGGAGCCGGATGCCACGGGTCGAGCGGGTCGCTATTGCCATCGCTGTAGGGCGAGTTGCTGTCGACGTTGAAGCGGATGCGGTTGTATTCGGCGCCGACCACGGTCTTGCTGGCCAGGCCGAACAGGCCATGGTCGAAGGTAAAGCTCTGGCGATCGCCGAGCTGTTCCTGGTTGTGGCGGATCTCGAGGAAGCTGCCGCGCTGGATCACGCCGTTGGCGGCCTCCCAGGCGTAGGACTCGGCGTTGCGCCACTGGCGGCGGCTCTTGATGTAGTAGAGCTGGTTGCTGGCGATGACACTGTCGCTGAGGGTCCAGTCGGTGGTCAGGCGCGTCCACTCGTCGTGGTAGCGCTGTTCGTCGTTGCTGACGTTGTAGTTCTTGCGGCGCACGCTGCTGCGCAGGTGCCCGTCGATCAGCGGGGTGCCGTAGTAGTTGGCTGGTTGCGCATCGCCGCGTTCGTGGGCGAGGGTGAAGCTCAGGTCGTCGCTGGCATCGAAGCGCAGGGCGGCGCTGAGGGCCAGGCTGCGCGAGTCGGTGCGGTCGACCCAGCCGTTGCCGGCCTGCTGGTTGAGGGTCACGCGGTAGCTCAGCCGCTCGCTCAGGCTGCCGCCGCTGTCCAGGCCCAGTTGCTGGCGGTCCCAGGAGCCGTAGCCCAGGCGCAGGTGGTTGCGGATGTCACCGGCGAACGGCTTCTTCGGCACCACGTTGACCACCGCGCCGGTGGCGCCTTCGCCGTACAGCACCGAGGCGGGGCCGCGGATCACGTCGATGCGCTCGACCATCCACGGGTCGACCGGGAAGGTCAGGGTGCCGGCGCCGGCGTACAGGCGCGAGCCGTCGAACAGGGTCATCACCGAACTCTGCCCGGTGAAGCCCCGGGCCGACAGGCCGGTACCGCCGTCGCCCGGTGTGCCGATGAAGGTCAGGCCCGGCGAGCGGGTCACGGCGTCCTGCACGGTGAGGTTGTTGCGCTGCTGGATCTGCGCCTCGGTCAGGCTGCTGGTGCTGGCCGGGGTGTCCAGGGCGCTGAGGTTCAGGCGCGAGCCGGCCGGGGTTGGCGTGGCCAGGTCGATGACCTGTGGCTCGCGGGTGTCGGTGATCGCCGTGGAGGGCAGGGTGAGGGGCGCCACTTCATGGTCATCGGCCAGGGCTGGCAGGGACACGGCCAGGCAGGCCGCCAGGGTGTGAAGCTTGTTGAATCGGGACATGTCGTTCCACTGCTGCAGGAAGGAATGGATCCCGGTGGAAAACACGCAACGGCGAAGCGCGCACGCAGGCGCGCGCGGATACCGGCCTGCGCCCGCCCACCGCGGGTTGCCAAGTGAAGCCTCAGGCCGGTCTCCGGGCTTGCGAGGAGCATGAAGCCTTCACCTTCCCATGCGTGCGCACAGTGGTCTGTCGAAGGATTCGCTCGCTTACCGTTGCGGGGGCAGCGCCGGACTTGTCGTGACAACGACGCACCGGCTTCCCGTTTCACCCTGCGCGCGGCGGCGCAGGACACCTGAAACTGGCGCGCATCTGACCATCGAACGGGTGGCGAGTCAATCGCCTGGGTGGCAGGAAAATATCTGGTGGGGCAATGGGTTAGCTGCAATTGCGTTGTCGCTGATCGCGGGGCAAGCCCGCTCCCACGGCGATACCCTGGCAGCTCCAGGCAATCGGATCGTGGGAGCGGGCTTGCCCCGCGATGGGTTCAGCGCCCGCGCCGACGCGAAACTCGCGCCTCGATGTTCTTGCGCCCGATCAGCAGCGCGGGTTTTTCCACCACCGGCTCGTCTGCCAGCCACTTGTACATCACCAGGCAGTCCACCAGGCCCAGCTCGGCATGGCGGTAAGCCCTGGGCAGGCGGCCGACGGTCTCGAAGCCGAGCTTGTGCCACAGCGCCACCGCCACCTCGTTGCTCGCCACCACCGAATTGAACTGCAGGGCCAGGAAGCCCTCCTGGCGCGCCAGCTTCTGCGAGTGCTCGCACATCAGCCTGGCCACACCCCGGCCGCGGGCCTGCTCGCAGACCATGTAGCCGCAGTTGCCGACATGCCCGCCGGGGCCGGCGGCATTGGCCTTGAGGAAGTAGGAGCCGAGCAGCACGCCGTCGTCCTCGGCCACCAGGGTGCGCAACGGGGTTTCCAGCCACAACCGACGCGCCTGGTCGACGTCCAGGGCCGGGTCGAAGGCGTAGGTCTGGCGGGCCTGGACAATGGCCTGGAAGGTCGGCCAGAAGCGTTCGAAGTCTTCCGGGGTCATGGGGCGGATCTGGATCATGGTGGTTCCTGCACGGACTGAACCGCCAAGTCTGGGTGTCGCGGCGCCGTCGCGCAAGGGCGGCGGCGCCATGAAGTTTCAGGCGCCAGTCTTGCCCACGGCGTCCAGCGCCCTGGCCGAGTAGACCAGCGCGGCGCCGGCGTTCATTGCCACCGCCACGCCCAGGGCCTCGGCGATCTCCTCACGGGTGGCGCCGTGCTTGACCGCCTGCTGCGAATGCACGGCGATGCAGCCGTCGCAGCGGGTGGTGACGGCCACGGCCAACGAGATCAGCTCACGGGTCTTGGCGTCCAGGTGATTGGTCTTGGCCCCGGCGCCGCTGGCGGTCGCGTAGCCGGCCACGGTATCGGGTGAGAGTTGCTTGAGATCGCCGATGCCGGCCATCAACTGCTTACGGTAGGCGTCCCAGTCCATCATGCTCATCGTCTTCACCTTGTCAGGTTGGCAACAGGAGCATTCAGGCTAGTCGATATTTCGCTGGAGGGGCTGGCCCCAGGGAGGATGGATCAAACCCGGGACCTGTTCGAATCACTGGTCAATCGGTCGGTACCCGGCGCAGCGCCGCCGCCAACGCGACGGTCAGTGCCACTGCCAGGCCCATGGCGAGGCCGATGGTCACGGCAACCCCCAATCGTTCCAGCAACCCCGCCATCGCCAGGTAGAATGCAATCACTCCCAGCGCACCAATGGCATTGCCCCGCACCATCGCCGCCATCCCGGCTCGGCCGCCCTGCACATGGGCGAACACCACCAGCGGCCAGGCGATCACCGGAATTGGCGCCAGCATGCCGCTGGTGGCCGGCCCCAGCCAGCTGGCCAGGCTGGTGGTGATCATCAGCAGCGAGGTGGCGGATACCATGCGCAAGGGAATCTCCCAATACCGCTGCCGGGGACGGGCGAGGGTGTCGGGCCTGGGCTCGCGGCCACTGGCGCGGATCAGCACGCCGATCAGCAGCAGCGCCACGGCCACCGACAGGTAAAGCCCACCCCAGTGGGTGAAGGCATAGGCCGCCAGGCCGTAGAACAGGATCGCCAGCAGCACGGCCGGGGCGATATCGACCCTGCGCGTGGCGAACAGGTAGAAGGCGTAGGTGGCCTGCACCGCCGCCAACCCACCCAGCGCGCCGGGCACCGCGCCCAGGGCGAAGCCCGTGCCTTGCTCCAGGCACAGGAAGGTCATCACCAGGGCCGAGGTGATCGGCAGACCGGACAGCAGCCCGCCGAGCAGTCCGCCCCAGCGCCGCGAGGCGAGGGAGATGGCCCACATCAGCAGCGGGGTGACCAGGAGTTTCAGGTAGAAAAGGGTCATTACGCGAGGTTCCGGTTCTGCAGGGTACGCGCCCGCCGTCGGCATTGGGTGGGGCGCGGGTCGATCAGCCGCGGCTGGCCTCAAGGGCCTGGGAGAGGTCGGCGATGATGTCGTCGCTGTGCTCGATGCCGATCGACAGGCGCACCATGTCGCGCGGTACGCCGGCCTTCTCCAGCTCTTCGTCGTTGAGTTGACGATGGGTGGTGGAGGCGGGGTGGCAGGCCAGCGACTTGGCGTCGCCGATGTTGACCAGGCGCACCACCAGTTGCAACGCATCGATGAAGCGCGCCCCGGCGGCCTGGCCGCCCTTGATGCCGAACGACAGGATCGCCGCCGGCTTGCCGCCGGTGTAGCGCCGGGCCAGTTGGTGCTCGGGGTGGTCCGGCAGGCCGGCATATTTCACCCAGGCCACCTGGTCGTGTTCCTGCAGGTAGCGGGCGACCTTGAGCGCATTCTCGGTATGGCGCTCCATGCGCAGGGCCAGGGTCTCCAGGCCTTGCAGGATCAGGAAGGCATTGAATGGCGACAGCGCGGCGCCGGTGTTGCGCAGCGGCACCACGCGGCAGCGACCGATGAAGGCGGCGGGGCCGAAGGCTTCGGTGTAGGTGACGCCGTGGTAGGACGGGTCGGGAGTATTGAGCAGGGCGAAACGCTGCTTGTGGTCGGCCCAGGGGAATGTGCCCGAGTCGATGACGATGCCGCCGATGCTGGTGCCGTGGCCGCCGATGTACTTGGTCAGCGAGTGCACGACGATATCGGCGCCGTGCTCGAACGGGCGGCAGAGAATCGGCGTGGCCACGGTGTTGTCGACGATCAGCGGCACGCCATGGCGGTGGGCTGCCTCGGCCAGCGCGGCGATATCGACGATGTTGCCGGCGGGGTTGCCGATCGACTCGCAGAACACTGCCTTGGTGCGCGCGTCGATCAGGGCCTCGAGGGCGGCGATGTCGTCGTGGGCGGCGAAGCGGGTGGTGATGCCCATGCGCGGCAGGGTGTGGGCCAGCAGGTTGTAGGTGCCGCCGTACAGCTTGGCCACCGAGACGATGTTGTCGCCGGCTTCGGCGACGGTCTGGATGGCGTAGGTGATGGCGGCCATGCCCGAGGCCACGGCCAGCGCGCCGACCCCGCCCTCGAGGGCGGCCATGCGTTGCTCGAGCACGTCGTTGGTGGGGTTCATGATGCGCGAGTAGATGTTGCCCGCGACCTTGAGGTCGAACAGGTCGGCGCCGTGCTGGGTGTCGTCGAAGGCGAACGAGGTGGTCTGGTAGATCGGCACGGCCACCGCCTTGGTGGTCGGGTCGGGGCTGAAGCCCGCGTGGATGGCGAGTGTTTCCAGCTTCATGCGGTCGTTCCTTGAGCGTGGGATGGAAGCGGTTGAGCATGGGCTGGGGCGGCGCTGGCGGTCAAGGGTCGAGGTTCAACGTTGCGCCGAGGGCACCTGGCGCCGTTGTGTTTCTTCCTCGAGATAGCTGATCAGCGCGGCCACTTCGGTTTCCCCCAGGCGCATGTTGGGCATCGCCAGCTGGTTGTACTGCGCGTACAACAGCATTGCCAGCGGGTCTTGCTCCGCCAGCATCCGATCCGGCTCCTTCAGCCAGCGCTTGAGCCACTGTTCATCCCGCTGACGGGTCACCCCCAGCAGGTCCGGGCCGATGCCACGGGTGGCACCGGGCTCGGCATCACCCAGGGTATGGCACGACGAGCAGCGGGTACGGAACAGTTGTTCGCCGGCGCTCGGCGGGCGGATATCCGGGGCCTGGGTGTAGTCGCGGCGCTGGGCGCTGGCGGTCTTCCAGTTGTGCAGGCTGTTGGCCAGGCGGTCGGCGAGGATGTACGGGCTTTCGAAGGGCGAGGCCTTCATCCAGCGGCCGGTGGCCTGGTTGCCGATGATCAGGCTGAGGTTGTGGTCCTTGCTGCGGCCGTTCTCCAGTCCTTCGATGTACAGCCCGAGGCTGCGGCGCAGTTGCTCGATGTCGGCGGCTTCGCCAGTGAGCAAGGTCCAGCCGGGGCCGATGGCGAACTTCTCGGCGTAGCGCTTGAGGGTGGCGGGGGTGTCGTTGTAGGGGTCGATGCTGATCGAGTAGATGAAGATGTCCTGGCCGACGCGCTCGCCCAGCAGCTTCTGCACCTGGCGCAGGCGCGCGGTTTCCACCGGGCAGGAGTCGCCGCAGCCGGTGAAGATGAAGTTGATGGCCACCACCTTGTCCTTGATCAGGTCGTCGAAGAAGCGCACCTGTTGGCCGTCCTGGGTGAGCAGGGGGATGTTGGGGAAGTAGTCGGCGCCCCAGGGTGTGGAGGGCGTTGCGCGGGTGCTGGGGGGGAGCGACCAGGCAAGGCTGAGGGGGAGCAGCAGCAGGAGCAGCAGGCGGCAAAGGCGGGGCATGGTTCTACCCTCTGGTCAGGGGACAGGCAAGGACAGCGTGGGAGCGGGCTTGCCCCGCGAACACCGGCAGAGCCGGTGCCACGCGGTGGGTCCATCGCGGGGCAAGCCCGCTCCCACGCCAATCCTCATGGGGGCTTGGCGAAATCAACGGATACTCAGCGGCACCGTCACGCTCTGCCCCAGCGCCGACTTCACCGTCACCGCCGGTGGCGAGGCCGGGCCGCTGCCAGTGGTGGTCACCGACAACTTCCAGCGCGCGCCGCTGCCGCTGGTGGTCAGGGTCGCCAGGCCCAGGTCGAGCGGCCCGCTGGTGGTGTTGGTGGAGACCCGGATACTGTTGCCGGCGGCCACCGAGGTGGTCCCGGCGATTTCCCAGGTCCAGCGGCTGTTGCTGCGCAACTGTACCGTGGCGCTGCTGACCTGGATCTGGTCCATCGGTACCGCCGGCGAGACCGCAATGCTCACCGTGGCCGGCGCCAGCGACTCGAGGCCCTTGGCGTCGCGCGCGGCATAGGTGAAGCTGGCGGTGAATGCCGTGGCGACCGTGGCCGGGGGGGTATAGGTCAGCTGGGTGCCGTTGCTGCTCACCGTGCCCTGGCCGGAGTCGGGCTGAGCCAGGCTGCTGATGCTCAGCGGCAGGTTGCCGTCGGGATCGGTGTCGTTGGCCAGCACGTTGAGCACGATCGGCTTGCCGGCCATGGTCGCGGCGCTGTCGTTCACCGCCACCGGCGGCTTGTTGCTGTCGTTGCCGGGGCCACTGCTGGCAGTGCGGAAGGTCGGCAGGGCGGCGGAGTTGATGTATTCCACGCCATCCCAGCCGGGCAGCGGCGTCGGCATCATCTGGAACTGGCCGGGGTGTTCCAGGTCCCAGCGCAGCAGCATCGAGGTGTCCTCGTGCTGGGTGTTGTGGCAGTGCTCCATGTAGGTGCCGGCGAACTCGCGGAAGCGAATGGCCATTTCCACTTCTTCCGACGAATCAGCATCCGGGCCGATGCGGTACACGTCCTTGCGCGCCCATTTTTCCCATTCCGGCGGCGCCTTGCCGTCGCGGCTGAGGATCACCCCTTCCTCGAAGTGCACGTGCACCGGGTGGCTCCAGCCGTTGCCGCCGTTCTTGATCTTCCACACTTCCAGGGTGCCATCGCCGCTGAAGCCGGCGTCGGTGGCTTCGTTGGCCAGTTGCGGGGCGGCGCTGATACGCCGTGGGTCCATGGTGAAGCCAAAGCCGCCGTCGGTCTTGATAGTCCAGGGCGTGCTGTCGGTGCCGTCGGAGCGGCCGAAGATGAACTCGCGGTGGCGAGCGGCCTTGATCTTGACCTGATCGCTGGCGCTGTTGCGGTCGATGGGCAGGGGGATCATCGCCAGGCCAGCAGCCTTGCCGGGCTTGGCCGGTTCATACAGGCTCGGGTCCATGCTGACGTCCTGGCCGGTGTAGGGCTGCACGATCAGTTGCATGAACTTGCCGACCACCGGGTCGCCGCCATCCCATTCCGGGCCGTTGCTGGTCTGCTTGATCACAGGCTTGTACTTGCCCGACAGCACGTCGGCCAGGGCGATGGGCTGTTTCGGGCCCTTGCCGGTCTCGTGTTCCATGAGGTTGACGAAGTACAGCTTGTCGCCGACCTTGATCCCGTTCCTGGCGAAATTGATGATGATGTCGTAGCGCTCGGCGATGCCCTGCAGCGGCATGATGGCGTTGTTGTCCTGCAGGTTGCCGTCACCGTTGAGGTCCAGGGTGCCGTCGAACGGCACGGCGTGTTCCATGATGTTGCCGTCGTTGGCGATCATGTGGAACGGCACCCGGGCGTAGGAAAGGTTGGAGCCGGTCGGGCCCTTGAACTCGCCGCTGGTGCCGGCGATTTCACGCACCACGGCGAACTTGAAGTAACGCGACACCGAGCCGTTGAGAATGCGGAAGCGGTAGCTGCGCGCGCGCACCTTGAGCTTGGGCTGGTACTGCCAGTTGACCAGGATCTGGTCGCCGAGGAAGCCGTCGGTGTTGAACGGGTTGAACCACAGCTGGCCGTTGGCATCCCAGGCCTTGTCGGCGATCACCAGGTTGACGTCATAGTCGCGGTTGCCCCACGGCATCGCCGCGCCGCTGGGAAAACGCAGGTTGACGCCGTCCTGCAGGGCCTCGTTGCCGCGGTCGATGGCCGAGTAGTAGTTCATCATCACCGCGTTGCCCTTGTAGACGTTCTGCGCGGTGAAGTCGAGCATGTGGTCGTGGAACCAGTGGGTGCTCATGGTCTCGCGCCAGTCGCCGCGTATCTTGATGCTGCCGTTCTCGCAGGTCTTCAGGCCTGGTGAGGCGTCGTTGACGTACAGGGTTTCGCCCGGCGCGCAGGGGAAGGCGGCGCGCGGGTCCTGGGCACGGGTGTTGATGGTGTCGTAGCCGGCCAGCTGGATCGGCCAGCGGTAGTCGTAATATTGGCCGGGGAAGAAGTAGGCGTTGGCGAAGCCGTCGCTCTCGGCCGGCGAGTGGCCGTTATGCTCGTGGGTGGAGATGGTGTGCAGGCCGAAGCCGTTGTTGGCCGATGGGTCGATCGGCAGGGCGTTGTAGTGGCGCATCAGTACCGGCTGGCCGTAGCGCACCATCAGCAGCTTGACCGGGAAGGTGCCGTCGAAGGTCCACAGCGCCTTGTGGCCCTGCAGGGGCATTTTCGGGTGGAAGCGCGTGTCGATGCCCTTGGTGGTGCCCAGGGTGGTGGGGATGTCGGAGGTCTGGTAGTACAGCCCGCCCGGGGCGAATTCACCCTTGGCGTAGTTGTGCAGCTGCTTGCGGTCGCGCAGGCCCTGGTTGATGCGCGCCCCGGCCTGGGCGGTCTTGAACGCGGCCTGGGGGTAGAACTCGTTCCAGCGCTGGTGCGACCAGCCCTTTCCTGGCGGACGGCCTTCGGCGGGCGAGCCGACCCCGCTGCGGTTGAGGAACATCTCGATCTGCGCCTTCCACGGGTTGCGGTCGAGCACGTTGGCGTACTGCGACGGGAACGGCGTCAGCCCCGGCTGGGTCAGGAACGCTTCCAGGGCGTTGCCGTTGGGGCTGCTGCGGGCGGCGTAGTCGGGGTCCTGGGCGGGGGCCGCGCCGATCACGGGCGGCGGGAAGGTCATGGCGTAGGGCGGGGTGGCCGGGTCGAGTTTCTCCGGGCCGAACTCTTCGAACAGCAGCAGTTGCTGAGTGAACGGCTCGGCGCCGAACAAGGGGCTGGGCTTGCCGTTGGTGGGGTACTTGCGCGAAGTCTGCAACGCAGGGGGCAGCACGTTGTTGCTGGTCACGGTGGCGCGGGTGCCGTAGACGCCATTGGTCAGCTCCAGCGAGCCTTCGTTGGCCTCGGGCATCGACTTCAGGGCCTCCAGTGCCGCCGCCTGGGCCGCTGGCGTGGCGGGCGGGTCGCTGTACGCGGAAGGATCGGTAGGAGGTGGCTGGCTCACGTCGTCGAGCGACCCGGCGACCGCGCTGGCCAGCCCCAGGCTGAGCAGCAGTGCCGTGAGGGAGGACAACCTGGACACCTGGGTCGATGTTGCAGCTGGTTTCTTCATTGCCGTATGCCCCGTGTTGTGCAGACTGGCATCTGTTGCCACTCGAGGAGCGGCGATGTGCCTTGAACAGAGGTCAGCAACGGCTGTGCCAAGCGGTAAATGGCCAAACGCCAGTTGTTTCAAGATGTTGCAGTGTTGCGAACGAGAAACGCTCAAGGTGTTGCCGCAAACCTGGGGCTGGACACCCATTGCTGGGTGGGGAATGCTCCCCAGCCGATGTCATCGATCGTCGCAGGGGGCCCACATGGATCCGCTCTATCTCATCGCCCTTGGCGCCATCGTCGCCGGTTTCGTCCAGGGTCTGTCGGGCTTTGCCTTCGGCATGGTGGCCATGTCGTTCTGGGCCTGGGGGCTGGAGCCACGGGTGGCGGCGGTGCTGACCGTGTTCGGTAGCCTTACCGGGCAGTTGATCGCCGTGTTCAGCGTGCGCCGGGGCTTCAGCTGGACGCTGCTGTGGCCCTTCGTGCTGGGCGGGCTGGCGGGGATTCCACTGGGCGTGTGGGTGCTGCCTTACCTGGACATGCTGTGGTTCAAGGCGGTGTTCGGCACGCTGCTGGTGGTGTGGTGCCCACTGATGCTGCTGGCGCCGCGCCTGCCGCGTCTGCAGGGCGGGCGCCTGGCCGATGGCGCGGTGGGCATGGTCGGTGGGGTGCTGGGCGGCATCGGTGGCTTTACCGGCACGGTGCCGACGCTCTGGTGCACCCTGCGCGGGTTCGAGCGCGACACCCAGCGGGCGGTGATCCAGAACTTCAACCTGTCGATGCTGGCGGTGACCATGCTCACCTACCTGGGCAGCGGACTGGTGACCCCGGCGTTGCTGCCGGCGTTCGCGGTAGTGGCGTTGGCGATGGCAGTGCCGACGCTGCTGGGTACGCGGCTGTACCTGGGGATCAGTGAACTGGCGTTTCGCCGGATCGTGCTGGGGCTGCTGACCCTGTCCGGGGTGGCGATGCTGGTGGTCGCGGTACCGGGGTTGCTGGCGCGGGGTTGATACGGCCGATCACTCTCCCCTGTAGGAGCGGCCTTGTGTCGCGAAAGGGCCGCAAAGCGTCCCCGGCGATCTTTGCATCGACGCTGAAATCCAGGGGCCGCTACGCAGCCCTTTCGCGGCACAAGGCCGCTCCTACAGGGAAACGCTTACATTTCGGTCATCGCACAAGACCGCTTCATCACAGGCAGCCAACCCTTGCCCGAACCCGGTGTTCTTGGCACCCTTGCCTGCCTTGCCTCTCGTCACACCCGTAAACAAGGAACCCTCAAGGTGAATTGGGAAAAAGTCGGTAAATCCCTGGTGGGCCTGCTGGCCCTGGTCACCGTCGCCGCCGCGCTCTATGCGGTGCTGCGCGACGACGACCGCCTGCAGGCGCGCCTGACCTACGCCCATCTCACCTATCCGGGCCAGTTCAGCGAGCGTATCAGCCAGGCCAACGACCTGCTCAAGTACGAGCGGCTGCACTCGCAGATCAGCGAGATCGGCGCTGGTTCCCTCAGCCATCCGCAGATCGACAAGCTGGTCGATCTGGCCCAGGCCCCGTATCTGCAGCTGTTTGCCAGGCCGTTCGAGGCCGGATTGGTGGATCACCGCACCGGCCTGCTCATCGAGCTGTACAACCCCGCGCAGACGCCGCTCAAGGCCGTGCACATCCGTTTGCCGGCCAAAGGCCTGGTGCAGGTGCGCGACGCCGCCGGCAATGACACGCTGGTGCCGACGCCCACCAGCAGCATCGACCTGCCGGCCATCGACGGGGTGAGCGAGAGTAAGGTCTGGGTGTACTTCGACGCCGACTATTCGCAGATCCGCCAGGGCGGCATCAGCATCCGCGATGCCGATGGCAGCGCCGATATCCAGGTGACCCGCGAGGTGGTGGGGTTCCCGGCGCTGCTGGCGCGCTACAGCCAGCTGGTGGTGGCGGTGTTTGCCGGGCTGGTGCTGGGGTTGCTGGCGTTGGCGTATGCGTGGCTGGGGCGGAGCAGGGCTGCGGGTGTTTCGCACTCTCTTTAGGTGAGTACGCCGGGCTACTTCCGCGCTTATGAGAAGTGTTGACTTCAACCTCGGCGAACGTGCTTGACCAACACCTTCTCCAGCAACTCCCACATCGCCGGATCGGTACTGAACGCCACATTGAAGCGCATCCAGCCGGTGGCCTTGGCATCGACCATGAACAACTGCCCGGGCCCGAGCATGATGCCTTTCTCCAGGGCATCATCCAGCAGCGCGGCGCTGTCGGGGATCGCCGGATGGCGGGTCCAGATGTACATCCCCTCATCCGATTCGATGAACAGCTCGAAACCCAGCCGGTGCAGGTGCCGGCCCACTTCCTGGTGCGCCTCGGCCAGGCGCTGGCGCAGGCGCTTGAGGTGCTTGCGCCAGCGACCGTCGATGATCGCGGCGTATACCACCCGTTCCATCACCTGCGAAGTGGTCAGGCCCGAGCGCATCTTCAGGTGCAGCAGTTGCTGGGTCAGTTCGGGGTTGGCCAGCAGGTAGCCGACCCGTACGTTGGGTGAAATGCTTTTCGAGTAGCTGCCCACGTACACCACCTGCTGCAAGTGGTCGAGGCTGGCCAGGCACGGCAGCGGGTCGGCGATCATGTCGGCGTAGAGGTTGTTTTCCACCAGGCGGAAACCATGCTGGCTGGCCAGTTGCAGCAAACGGTGCAGCTGCGCCAGCGGGGTGCGCGAGCAGGTCGGGCTGTGCAGGTGTGGCTGGGTGAAGAAGGCCGTTGGGCGGTGGTGGGCCAGCAGGCGCTCTAGCTGGTCGAGGTCGTAGCCGGCCGGAGTGCGAGGCACGCCCACCAGGGTGGCGCCCTGGGTGCGCAGGATGCTCATCAGGTTGGGGTAGCCGGGGTCGTCCACCAGCACTACGTCGCCGGGGCGTACCAGGGTGCGCACGGCCAGGTCCAGGGCCTGGCTGGCGCCGTGGGTGAGCATCAGCTGCGCCGGGTTGGCGACGATCGACAGTTCCTGCTGCAGGTTCTGCGCGGTCAGCGCACGCAGCTCCGGCAGGCCCAGGGGGTCGCCGTAGCCGGACAGCTCCAGCGGGCTGCCGGCCACCTGGCGCAGGCCGCGGCGCAGGCCCTCCTCGTACATCCAGTCGTTGGGCAGCCAGCCGCAACCCGGCTTGAATGGCAACTGGCGGATCTCGAAGATCTGCTGCAGGTACCACTCGGAATTGAAGGTGGGGCGGCTGGTGTCGACTTCGACGTTGTGCTTGTCCAGCAACTCGTTCGCCGCACGATTGACGAAGAACCCCGCATTGCCCTTGCTCACCAGCAACCCTTGGGCCACCAGGCGGTCATAGGCTTCGACCACGGTGAAGGTGCTCACCGAGTAGGTCGAGGCGAACGCCCGGATCGACGGGACCTTGGCCCCGGGCTTGAGGGTCTGGTCGTCGATCAGCGCGCGCAGCCCGTCGATGATCTGGTTGACCAGCGGGGTGGAGGAGTCCGGATGGAGCTGGAGCATTCGGGTGCCTGCAGGGGGTATCGCGGGTGTATTGCATCGGCGGCCTGTACAGTGCAGTGCGATTTTCATGCCGCTGTGCATGGCCCTATGTGTTCGACATTTTTACATTACGTGTCAGATATAGCCAACACAGCACGTACCAGCGCCATGAATAATCACAACATCGCTGCTTTGCCGTCGGGGTTTGCCCCGCACCTTCCTTTCGCCTGGCCGGACGCTTCTCGTCCGTCCCCAGCATGGTTCAGTTCGTCCAGAGGGTTGCCTCTGGCCGCGTAAGCAGGCCGCCACGGATGGCCTGCGTGTGCTCCGCACACCTCCCTGCCCGCAGTAGCACTGATGTACAGGTGAGACCGATAACCATCGGGGTTTCACAGTTTTTCCTTGGATAAAAAGAAGCACGGGGTAAATAACTGATGGACGCAACATCCACATCCACCACCGCGAAGGATGGGCACGAGAGCAAGCTCAGTGCCTCGCTCAAGTCGCGCCACCTGACGATGATGTCGATCGCCGGGGTGATCGGCGGCGCCTTGTTTGTCGGTTCCGGCAGCGTGATCCACAGCGCCGGCCCGGCCGCCGTGCTGGCCTATCTCGCCGGCGGCATCCTGGTGGTGCTGATCATGCGCATGCTCGGCGAAATGGCGACCTCCTCGCCGGACACCGGCTCGTTCTCCACCTACGCCGACCGCGCCATTGGCCGTTGGGCCGGTTTCACCATCGGCTGGCTGTACTGGTGGTACTGGGTGATCCTCATGGCCTGGGAGGCCTACGTGGCGGGCAAGATCCTGCACGGTTTCTTCCCCGACGTGAGCGTCAACGTGTTCGTGCTGGCCACGACGCTGCTGCTGATCACCGTCAACTTCTTCAACGTCAAGCACTACGGCGAGTTCGAGTTCTGGTTCGCGCTGATCAAGGTGGTGGCGATCGTCTGCTTCCTGGTGGTGTGCACCGCCGCGGTGATGAACATCTGGCAGTTCGGCGAAGTGCGCGGTATCACTCATTTGACTGCCGAAGGCTTCATGCCCAACGGCATCACCACGGTGATTGGGGCCTTACTGGGGGTGATGTTTGCCTTCCTTGGCGCCGAGATCGTCACCATCGCGGCCTCCGAGGCGAAGGATCCGGCCACCCAGATCGTCAAGGCGACCAACTCGGTGGTGTGGCGGGTATGTCTGTTCTACGTCGGCTCGATCTTCCTGATCGTCTGCCTGGTACCGTGGAACGACCCGCACCTGGGCGTTTCCGGCTATGGCGCCTACCGCCGTACCCTGGAGCTGCTGGGCGTGCCGTATGCCGAGTTGCTGATGAACTTCGTGGTGTTGACCTCGGTGAGCAGCTGCCTGATCTCCGGCCACTACACCGCCTCGCGCATGCTGTTCTCCCTGGCCCAGCGCGGCGACGCGCCGCGCCTGTTCAAGTACACCCGCACCGGTACCGGCGTGCCGGTGAATGCGATCATCGGCTCGTGCCTGGTGGCGGTGTTCTGCGCGCTGATCAACTTCAGCGACACCCTGCGGCCGAAGGACGTGCTGGAAACCCTGATGAACACCACCGGCATGATCGCCCTGCTGGTGTACCTGGTGATCGCCTTCTCGCAGTTGCGCATGCGCCGCAAGCTGATCGCCGAGGGCAAGGAAGTGCGCCTGAAGATGTGGCTGTTCCCGTGGCTGACCTACCTGGTGATCCTGTTCATCGTGGCGGCCCTGGTGACCATGGCCTTCATGCCTGACTACCAGATCCTGGTGATTTCCACCGGCATCGCCGCGGCGATCGTGGTGGCGATGGGCGTGGTGCACCAGATCCGTACCGCCACGCGTCACTGATCGCGGCAGTGCCTCTGGCAACGGCCGGTCCCTTTTAAGGGATCGGCCGTTTTCATTTGTGGGCATCGCCTCCTTTGCCAGTCAGATCATCCTTACGTTGCTACATGCCGACATGGCTTATGCTGCACACAATTGCCCTACAAGGAGTCGCCCATGGCCTGGTCCGCCACCCAGTATTCGTTGTTCGAAGACGAACGCACCCGCGCCGTGCGCGATCTGCTGGCTGCCGTGCCGGCGCGTCCGGCGCGGCACGCCACGGACCTGGGCTGCGGCCCCGGCAACTCTACCGAGGTATTGCTGCAGCGCTGTCCGGATGCCCAGGTCGTCGCTCTGGACAGCGACCCGGACATGATCGACAAGGCCCGGCAACGGCCACGCCTGAGCATTCCGCGGGTGCGCTGCGAGATTGGCGAGATTGCCAGCTGGACGGCCCACGAGCCTCAGGACCTGATCCTTGCTAACGCGTCGCTACAGTGGGTGCCGGACCACGCCAAGCTTTACCCGCACCTGGTGCGGCAACTGAGCGAGGGCGCCAGCCTGGCCGTGCAGACCCCCGACAACCTCGATGAGCCGGCGCACCGGCAACTGCGCGAGATTGCCAGCCAGGGGCCCTGGGCCGGGAAGTTCGCCGATTTCAGCCTGCCGCCGCGGCACAACGCCGGCTTCTACTACGACCTGCTCAGCCCGCTGTGTACGCGGGTGGATGTGTGGCGCACCACCTATCACCACCCGCTGGAAGGTGGTGCCGAGGCGGTGGTGGAGTGGTTCAAGGGCTCGGCGCTGCGGCCTTACCTGGCGCGGCTGGATGAGCAGGAGCAGGCGAGTTTCCTGCAGCTTTACCTGCAGGCCATGCAGCGTGACTATCCGCCGGCCAGCGATGGCAGGGTGTTGTTGCCGTTCCCGCGGTTATTCGTGGTGGCGACGCGCTAGGCGCCAGATCACGCAGGCGTAGACCCCCAGGTTGAGCAGCAGCACGACGGTGCCCAGCCACAGCTGGATCTGTGGGGTCAGGCCGGCGGGGTAGATCACTGGCCAGACGTAGTGTTCGACGAAACCGCCGTGGTAGCCGGCGTCGCCGGCGGCGGTGCGCAGGTGGTTTTCCCAGTCGGTCAGGGGGCACTCCAGGTGCAGGCCTTCCACGGCCAGGCCCCAGGCGAGGGCGGGGAGGTGGATCAGCAGGGCGCGGCGGCGCCAGAGCACCAGCAGGCCGCCGAACAGGACCAGCAGGATGAACGAGAGGTGGAACAGGACCAGGGTGTCGGCGGCCAGGCGGTAGAACATGGTGGGTGGGGCCTTGCTGTTGGAGTCGGGTTAGTTTGTCATGGTTTTTTGATTCTGGGTTTCTGGGTTTCTGGGTTTTTGAGGCTGGGCGGTAGTTGTTTTGATAGTTGTATGCGCATTCATTTGCGATGTCGACGCTTATTCACCTTTCCGCCCTTACGGCGGGTAACTTTTTGAAGGATCAAAAAGTCACCAAAAAATCCTCGCTCCATTCATCCGGCCCTCCGCTTCGCTCCGGGTTCCCTCACTCCGGCCTTGCTCCCGGGAGGACCGCGCTGTAGGGCCCATCCTGGGCCCCAGCGCTTGACGGGCATCCATGCCCGTCACCTCCCTCCGCAAGGCCTGCGTTCGGCCTCCTGAAGTCGCGAAGTTACGGGCGGCGCCTGGACTGGCGCCGCTGTCGCTAGTTTAAATCTAATTAATCTCTCGATCGCATCGCGGGGCAAGCCCGCTCCTACACGACAGTCGCCGTTATATAGATCCCTGTAGGAGCGGGCTTGCCCCGCGAAAGGGCCGGTAGAATCAATACATAACTAACTGTCAAACAACTAACTTCGCATCTCTTGCTCTTGCTCTTGCTCTTGCTCTTGCTCTTGCTCTTGCTCTTGCTCTTGCTCTTGCTCTTGCTTCTAAGCGCGCAATAGTTCAGGCAACACCAATTGCGACTTCAGGAGGCCGAGCGGAGTTCTTGCGAAGGGAGGTGACGGCCATGGATGGCCGTCAAGCGCTGCGCCCCAGGATGGGGCGTTCAGCGCGGTCCTCCCGGGAGCAAGAACGGAGCGAGGGAACCCCGGAGCGCAGCGTAGGGGCCGGATGAACGGAGCGGGGCGGCTTTGGTTACTTTGGCCAAGACCAAAGTAACCCGCCGTAAGGGCGGAAAGGTGCCTAAATGTCGTTATATTCTACGAATGCGCATACAAAAACCAAAACAATCACCAAAGGCCCAGACCCACCCCCAGACCCACCCCTAAATCCCCTCCAAAACCATCTCCAAAAACGTAGCCACCACCCGCCGCGTCCTCTGCTCACTCAAACAAACCAGCGTCTCGGTCAAATGCCGCCGACAATCCACAATCGGCAAAGCACAAACCCGCGCATCAGCCCCAAACTCCGCCGCCGAAACAACCCCCACGCCAATCCCCACCACCACCGCCTCCCGCGCCGCCTCACGCCCC
Organism: Pseudomonas sp. DVZ6; assembly: GCF_024259445.1. Taxonomy (NCBI): domain Bacteria; kingdom Pseudomonadati; phylum Pseudomonadota; class Gammaproteobacteria; order Pseudomonadales; family Pseudomonadaceae; genus Pseudomonas; species Pseudomonas sp. DVZ6. The sequence continues at coordinate 7,150 of NZ_JANCLM010000011.1, read as the reverse complement.
TCGACCTGGATAGCCGGCCGGATCCGCAACCCGGCCCGTTGCATTTCCTCCTCCAGCGTCTGCCGCGTCACCGACCCCGGCTCACGCAGCACCAACGGCGTGTCATCCAGGTCCGCCAGGCTGATCTGCCCCCGGCTTGCCCACGGATGGTTGTGCGAAACGAACGCCACCATCGGGTCACGCCGCATCGGCACGCAGAACAACCGCTCATCATCGACATCGCGCCCGAGCAGGGCCAGGTCCGCCTGGTAGCTGAACAGCCGGGCCAGCGACTCGTCGGTGTTGCCGGTCTCGATCTTCACCTGGATCCCCGGATAGCGCTGGCAGAACCGGGCGATCTGCGGCAGTACGTGCACCGGCGCGTCCACCGCCAGGGTCAGGCTGCCGGTGTGCAGGGCGCGGGAGTCCTGCAGCAGCTCCACGGCCTCGGCCTCACAGGCGAACAGACGCTGGGTCACGCCCAGCAAGCGCTCGCCCAGGTCGGTCAGCTGCACCGAGCGCTTGTTGCGCTGGAACAGCAGCACACCGAAGCGCTCCTCGAGCTTGCGCACCTGGTCGGACACCGCCGGCTGGGTCAAAAACAGCTTCTGCGCCGCACGGGTGAAGCTGCCCTGTTCGGCGACTGCATGAAAGGCCTTGAGTTGAGCATGGGAGACCGACATCGAACACTCCGCTTACAAGCTGGGCTTATGTGTGAAATACGATAAATCGATTTTATTTATCAGTCAGCAGCTGTTTCCATGTGTTTCAACCCGGCTGCGCCGCCACGAGCGGCGCCATGTCGGCCATGGCGGCACCACCGCCATCTGACCAGGTGACGTCCCTCCGTCACGCAGTGCGCAACACAACAACAAGACAGGCGTTTCTTCACATTCTGCCGGCACACTCAAGCAAGAGGTCAGAGTCAATGAATCAATCCCTGGGCGCTATCAAACGCTGGCGCGTGCAGATCTTCGCGATCACCTGGCTGGCCTACGCCGCCTTCTACTTCACCCGCAAAGCCTTCTCGGTGGCCAAGCTCGGTATCGGCGAGGATCCGAATTTCATGCTCGACAAGGCCGCCATGGCCAACCTCGATGCGATCTACCTGGCCGCCTACGCCGTGGGCCAGTTCACCTGGGGCATGCTCGCCGACCGCTTTGGCCCCCGTGTGGTGGTGCTGGGCGGGCTGCTGATCTCGGCGGCGGCCGCGGTGGTGATGGGCAGTTACGCGACCTTCCCGATCTTCGCCACCTGCATGCTGATCCAGGGGCTGGCGCAGTCCACCGGCTGGGCGGGGCTGTGCAAGAACATCGGCAGTTTCTTCCCGGCCTCCCAGCGCGGACGGGTGCTGGGGCTGTGGAGTTCGTGCTACGCCTTCGGCGGCCTGGTGGCCTCGCCGTTCGCCGGCTGGTGGGCCTACACCCTGGTCGGCACCTGGCATGCGGCGTTCTTCTCCAGCGCCGTGGTGGTGGCCGTGGTGGCGGTGCTGTTCTTCATTTTCCAGCGCAACAAGCCCGAGGACGTCGGCTTGCCGGCGGTAGAGCCCGAGCCGCAGAGCATGGCCCCGGGGGGCAATCTGTGCAGCGTGTGGGCGCCGCTGCGCGAGATCCTGCGCAACCGCACGGTGCTGACCCTGGGCCTGGCCTACTTCATGCTCAAACCTGCGCGCTACGCCATCCTGCTGTGGGGCCCGGTGATCGTCTTCGAGCAGATGCCGTCGGTGGGCAAGGTCGGCGCGGCGATCATTCCCACGGCCTTCGAACTGGCCGGGTTGCTCGGGCCGATCCTCATCGGCCTGGCCTCGGACAAACTGTTCGGCGCCCGGCGCATGCCGGCCTGCGTGATCAGCCTGGTGCTGCTGACCCTGACCCTGGCCGGTTTCATGGCGGCGATGCACAGCGGCAGCGTGCTGCTGGTGGTGGCCCTGCTGTTTGTGATGGGCCTGACCCTGTATGGCCCGGACTCGATGATCAGCGGCGCCGCGGCCATCGACTTCGGCACGGCCAAGGCCGGCGCCACCGCGGCCGGTTTCGTCAATGGCTGCGGCTCGGTGGGTGCGGTGCTCGGCGGCCTGCTGCCCGGTTACTTCGACAGCGTCACGGTGTTTATCGTCTTCGCCGGCACGGCGCTGTTCTCCGCCCTGGTGCTGCTGCCGCACTGGAACAGCCGCCCGGCAACAGCACCCCAGGCCACCGATGTGGCACCCAACACCAGCATGGCGATCAAGCCACTGCGTACCTAAAGGAAAGCAAGTAGATGAGACCCTTCTGGCTGCAACAGGCCCTGGACCAGGAAGACCAGGCGCCGTGCCCGCCGCTTGCCGGCGACGTGCGCTGCGACGTGTGCATCGTCGGCGGTGGCTACACCGGCTTGTGGACCGCGCTGATGATCAAGGAACAGGCGCCGCAGCTGGAGGTGCTGCTGCTCGAGGCGGACATCTGCGGCGCCGGGGCCAGCGGGCGCAACGGTGGCTGCGCGCTGTCCTGGTCGGCCAAGTACTTCACCCTCGAGCGCTTGTTCGGCGTGGCCGAGGCGGTGCGCCTGGTGCGCGAGTCCGAGCGCAGCATCGGCGCCATCGGCGAGTTCTGCGCGGCCAACGGCATTCGCTGCGACTACCGCATGGACGGCACGCTCTACACCGCCACCAACCAGGCCCAGCTCGGTGGCACCGATGCGGTGATCGCCGCGCTGGAGCAGCAGGGGATCAATTCGTTTCAGCGCCTGGCGCTGGAGCAGGTGCAGCGCCTGGCCGGCTCCGACCGGCATCTGGAGGGCTGGTACTCGCCGGCCGCGGCCACGGTGCAGCCGGGGCGGCTGGTGCGCGGCCTGCGCCGGGTGGCCTTGCAGCGTGGCGTGCGCATCCACGAGGGCACGGCGATGACCGGCCTGGAGCATGGCGCGCCGGTGCAGGTGCGCACCCGCGCCGGCACCGTCCGCGCCGACCGCGTGGTGCTGGGCCTCAATGCCTGGATGGCGCGGGCCTTCCCGCAGTTCGGGCGCAGCGTGGCGATCGTCTCCAGCGACATGGTGATCACCGAGCCGTGCCCCGAGCTGCTGGGCCGGATCGGCCTGGACAGTGGCGTCAGCGTGCTCGACTCGCGGATCTTCGTGCACTACTACCACAACACTTCCGATGGCCGGTTGATGCTCGGCAAGGGCGGCAATACCTTTGCTTATGGCGGGCGCATGCTGCCGGTGTTCGACCAGCCGTCGCCGTACCAGCCGCTGCTGCGCGAAAGCCTGGCCGAGTTCTTCCCGGCGCTGGCCGAGGTGCCGCTGGCGGCCAGTTGGAACGGGCCGTCGGACCGCTCGGTGACCGGGCTGCCGTTCTTCGGTCGGCTCGATGGGCAGGGCAACGTGTTCTACGGCTTCGGTTACTCCGGCAGCGGGGTGGGGCCGTGCCACATGGGCGGGCAGATCCTGTCGTCGCTGGCACTCGGGCTGGACAACGCCTGGACCCGCTCGCCGCTGGTCAAGGGGCCGCTGGGGCAGTTCCCGCCGGAACCGGTGCGCTACCTGGGCTCGTTGCTGGTGCGCAATGCCATCCGCCGCAAGGAGCGCGCCGAAGACCGCGGTGTGCGGCCGCGCCGGCTGGACGTGCGCCTGGCGAAGTTCGCGGCGGCGGCGGGGAAGGCGGACAAGGGCTGAGCTCCCATGTGGGTTATGCGATTTCTTGTCGAACCCGGTGCGCAGGGCGTATAAACTCTCCCCACTTTATTAAGGCCGGTCGCTTCCTGAACCGGCCGCGGAAACAAAGAGAGTCGATATGGGCGCACAGTGGAAAGCCAAACATAGAGAAACAGCGGCCAATGCCAAAGGCAAGATCATGGGCAAGCTGGCCAAGGAGATCCAGATCGCTGCCAAGTCCGGTGCCGACCCGGACATGAACCCGCGCCTGCGCCTGGCCATCGTCCAGGCCAAGAAAGCCTCGATGACCCGTGAGACCCTGGAGCGTGCGATCAAGAAAGGCGCAGGCCTGGACGGCGAGGCCGTGCAGTACCATGCGGTCAGCTACGAAGGCTTCGCCCCGCACCAGGTGCCGCTGATCGTCGAGTGCCTGACCGACAACATCAACCGTACCGTGGCGCAGATCCGCGTGCTGTTCCGCAAGGGTCAGCTCGGCGCCAGCGGTTCGGTGGCCTGGGACTTCAACCATGTCGGCCTGATCGAGGCCACCCCGGAAGGCGACGCCGACCCGGAAATGGCGGCCATCGAAGCCGGTGCCCAGGACTTCGAGGATGGTGAGGAAGAGGGTTCGACCCTGTTCATCACCGACACCACCGACCTCGACGCCGTGCAGAAGGCCCTGCCGGAGCATGGCTTCACCGTCACCTCGGCGAAGATCGGCTACACCCCGAAGAACCCGGTGAGCGCCGCCAGCCTGAGCGCCGAAGCGCTGGCCGAGGTCGAGGCCTTCCTCGAGGCGATCGACGAGAACGAAGACGTGCAGAACGTCTATGTCGGCCTGACCGACTGATCCGCGCGTCATCCTCGCGGGGCAAGCCCACTCCCAGCATATCTGTGGGAGCGGGCTTGCCCCGCGATCATTTCCGGACCCGTGCCATGCACCCCACCTTCGCCTCCCTCAGCCTCGCCCACCTGCGCACCCTCGACTGCCTCCTGCAGCTGAAGAACCTCAGCCACGCCGCCGAGCGCCTGGGCTGCAGCCAATCGGCCCTGAGCCGCCAGCTGGCCAGCCTGCGCGAGGCCTTCGATGACCCGCTGCTGGTGCGCCAGGGCCGTGGCTATGTACTCAGCGAGCACGCCGAGGCGCTGGTCGAGCCGTTGCGCCAGGTGCTGGAGGAGCTCAACGCCCTGCGCCAGCCCGCGGCGTTCGACCCGGCGCGCTGCGAGCGGCGCTTCTGCCTCGCCGCCTCCGACTACGTGGCCGAGCACATGCTGCCGCAGCTGGTCGCGGTGCTGGAGCAGGAAGCGCCGGGCGTGTCGCTGGAGTACCGCACCTGGCAGGCTGGGCAGTACGCCTTGCTTGCCAGCGGCGAGATCGACCTGGCCACCACGTTGTTCGACGAATCGCCGCCCAACCTGCACGGCCGGCTGCTGGGCGAGGACCGGGCGGTGTGCCTGATGCGCCATGACCATCCGCTGAGCACCCGCGCCGAGCTGAGCCAGGACGACTACCTGGTCTTCAAGCATGTGCGGGTGTCCGGGGGCGGCGACAAGGACAGCTTCATCGACCGTCATTTGCGCGCCCAGGGGCTGCAGCGGCGCATCAGCCTGGAGGTGCCGTTCTTCAGTGCCATGGTCCAGGTGCTCGGCAATGGCCAGGCCCTGGCTACAGTGCCCGAGCACATCGCCCGGCAACTGGCGCGGCTGCACGGCCTGAGCTGGCGGCCGATGGGCTTCATCGACCACACCCAGCGCTACTGGGTGGTGTGGCACCAGCGCCTGCAGGCCTCGGCCGAGCACCGCTGGCTGCGCAACCGGGTATTCGAGGTGTGGCGCCAGTCGCAGTTCGGCGTGCAAGGTGGGCATGCGCCTTCGCCATAGCAGCTATGCGCGAAGCGGGGTTATTCGCAAGCCGGCAGGCGCCTAGACTGCGGGCATTGTGTTGCCTGTGCCGGCCTCTTCGCGGGGCAAGCCCGCTCCTACAGGATTGCGCGGTCCCTGTAGGAGCGGGCTTGCCCCGCGAAGAGGCCGGCACACGCACCTGACAATCCACAGGAGAGCCCCCGTGACCCCCGAACAATTCCGCCAGTACGGCCACCAACTGATCGACCTGATCGCCGACTACCGCCAGACCGTCGGCGAGCGCCCGGTCATGGCCCAGGTCCAGCCGGGCTACCTCAAGGCCGCCTTGCCCGAGGGCGCGCCGCAGCAAGGCGAACCGTTCGAAGCCATCCTCGCCGACGTCGACAAGCTGGTGATGCCCGGCCTGTCCCACTGGCAGCATCCGGACTTCTACGGTTACTTCCCCTCCAACGGCACCCTGTCGTCGGTGCTCGGCGATTTCCTCAGCACCGGCCTGGGCGTGCTCGGCCTGTCGTGGCAGTCCAGCCCGGCACTGAGCGAGCTGGAGGAAACCACCCTCGACTGGCTGCGCCAGCTGCTGGGCCTGAGCGGGCAGTGGAGCGGGGTGATCCAGGACACTGCCTCGACCAGCACCCTGGTGGCATTGATCAGCGCCCGCGAACGCGCCACCGACCACGCCCAGGTGCACGGCGGCCTGCAGGCCCAGGCCAGGCCATTGATCGTCTACGTCAGCGCCCACGCCCACAGCTCGGTGGACAAGGCCGCGCTGCTGGCCGGATTCGGCCGCGACAATATCCGCCTGATCCCCACCGACGCCCGCTACGCCATGCGTCCGGAGGCGCTGCGCGAGGCCATCGAGCAGGACCTGGCCGCCGGCAACCAGCCCTGCGCCGTGGTCGCCACCACCGGCACCACCACCACTACCGCGCTGGACCCGCTGCGTCCCATCGGCGAGATCGCCCAGGCCAACCAGCTGTGGCTGCATGTGGACTCGGCCATGGCCGGCTCGGCGATGATCCTTCCGGAGTGCCGCTGGATGTGGGACGGCATCGAGCTGGCCGACTCGGTGGTGGTCAACGCCCACAAATGGCTGGGTGTGGCCTTCGACTGCTCGATCTACTACGTGCGCGATCCGCAGCATCTGATCCGGGTGATGAGCACCAACCCCAGCTACTTGCAATCGGCGGTCGATGGCGAGGTGAAGAACCTGCGCGATTGGGGCATCCCGCTGGGGCGCCGGTTCCGCGCGCTGAAACTGTGGTTCATGCTGCGCAGCGAAGGGGTCGAGGCCCTGCAGCAACGCCTGCGTCGCGACCTGGACAACGCCCGTTGGCTGGCTGCCCAGGTCGAGGCGACGGCGCAGTGGGAAGTGCTGGCGCCGGTGCAATTGCAGACCCTGTGCATCCGTCATTGCCCGGCGGGCCTCGCGGGTGAGGCGCTGGATGCCCATACCCGTGCCTGGGCCGAACGTCTCAACAATTCGGGCGATGCCTACGTGACCCCGGCGACTCTCGACGGGCGCTGGATGGTGCGGGTGTCGGTGGGGGCGCTGCCGACCGAGCGTGCGCATGTCGAGCGGCTGTGGGCCCGGTTGCAGGCGGTAGTGGCCGAGTAACGCGGCAAACTCAAGCGCTGAACGCTGTCGCGGGGGGGGGGCGCCCCCCCCCCCCCGGGGGGG
>NZ_JANCLM010000109.1:0-599 GCF_024259445.1 Pseudomonas sp. DVZ6 | reverse complement strand
TACAGCGATGAGAATCCCGAGCACCTGAGCCAGCCGGATAACCTGGCCTATGTGATCTACACCTCGGGCTCCACTGGCAAGCCCAAAGGCACCTTGCTGCCGCACCACAACCTGCTGCGCCTGTTCAAGGCCACCGATGCCTGGTTCGGCTTCGGCCCGCAGGACGTGTGGACGCTGTTCCACTCGTACGCCTTCGACTTCTCCGTTTGGGAGATCTTCGGTGCGCTGCTGCACGGCGGTCGCCTGGTGATCGTGCCGCGTGAAACCACGCGCTCGCCGGAAGATTTCCACCAACTGCTGGTGGAGCAGGGCGTGACCGTGCTCAACCAGACCCCGTCGGCGTTCAAGCCGCTGATGCGGGTGGCCTGTGACAGTGAGTCCGATCTTTCGCTGCGCTACGTGATCTTCGGTGGCGAAGCCTTGGACGTTGCTGCACTGCAACCGTGGTTCGAGCGCTTCGGTGAAGACTGCGACAACCTGATCAACATGTACGGCATCACCGAGACCACGGTCCACGTGACCTACCGGCCGATCCGCTTCGCCGATACGCAGCAACCGGGCAGCCCGATCGGTGCGGCGATCCCGGACCTGTCGATGTA
>NZ_JANCLM010000108.1:0-637 GCF_024259445.1 Pseudomonas sp. DVZ6 | reverse complement strand
ATCGGCGAGCTCTTCGCGTTGTATCAGGGCAGCGATGTACGTGCGTGTGGCCGCCAGGCGCTCGAGGCGAGGGTAGAAGCCATGGACGCTGGTGAAGGGGCCGGTGCTTGGCACGGCGTATTCCAGGACCTCGTCGAGTTGCAGGCGGTCTGCGTGCATGGCCCGGCCCACGCTGCCGGGCGCTTCGCGGGCCGCTTTCAGGTCGAGAGCCTGGAAGCGGCTGGTGAGCTCGGGGTCGTTGTTCGCGATGGCGTGCTTGTACTGGTCCAGCACGGGCTTGGGCCAGGGATCGTTGGCGAAGGCGATCCAGGCGGTCGAGTACAGCAGGGTGTTGATGTTGATGAACGACGCGATGACATCGTGATGTTCTTGCCGGCAGGCCGTGGACAAGGGCTTGCCGGCTTGCGGGGGAGGCTGGAAGGCTGGGAACTGGCGCAGGGCCCCTTCGGGGGTGACCTGGTAGGCGTGCCAGACCCGTTGATCGAGCAGCACGTAGACATAGCCCTGGCGCAGGATGCGCAACTGTTCGTTGTGCATGGGGATGCCGGCGATACCGTTGTAGTTGGGCAGGTTGCGCGTGCTCAGGGTCTTGGGGCTGGGGGCGTAGGCGGTACGTAATAGGAGGATGGGCAGGCCT
>NZ_JANCLM010000107.1:0-637 GCF_024259445.1 Pseudomonas sp. DVZ6 | reverse complement strand
GTCGGCGAGCTCTTCGCGTTGTATCAGGGCAGCGATGTACGTGCGCGTGGCCGCCAGGCGCTCGAGGCGAGGGTAGAAGCCATGGACGCTGGTGAAGGGGCCGGTGCTGGGCACGGCGTATTCCAGGACCTCGTCGAGTTGCAGGCGGTCTGCGTGCATGGCCCGGCCCACACTGCCGGGCGCTTCGCGGGCCGCTTTCAGGTCGAGTGCGAGGAAGCGGCTGGTGAGCTCGGGGTCGTTGTTCGCGATGGCGTGCTTGTACTGGTCCAGCACGGGTTTGGGCCAGGGGTCGTTGGCGAAGGCGATCCAGGCGGTCGAGTACAGCAGGGTGTTGATGTTGATGAACGACGCAATCACATCGTGATGTTCTTGCCGGCAGGCCGTTGACAAGGGTTTGCCGGCTTGCGGGGGTGGCTGGAAGGCCGGGAACTGGCGCAGGGCCCCTTCGGGGGTGACCTGGTAGGCGTGCCAGACCCGTTGGTCGAGCAGCACGTAGACATAGCCCTGGCGCAGGATGCGTAACTGTTCGTTGTGCATGGGGATGCCGGCGACACCGTTGTAGTTGGGCAGGTTGCGCGTGCTCAGGGTCTTGGGGCTGGGGGCGTAGGCGGTACGTAATAGGAGGATGGGCAGGCCG
>NZ_JANCLM010000106.1:0-637 GCF_024259445.1 Pseudomonas sp. DVZ6 | reverse complement strand
CGCCACGTAGCCTTGTTGCAGTTGGCTTGCGTCCGGCTTGGGCAGGGCCTTGCGGTCCAGCTTGCCGTTGGCCGTCAGCGGCCACTGCTCCAGCACCAGGAAGTGCGTCGGAACCATGTAGTCCGGCAGGTTGGTTTTCAGGTGCTGCTTCAGCGTGTCACGCAGCGTTGCGTGATCGGCGGATGGATCCTGAGCGATCAGATAGGCAGCCAGTTGCTTGCCCCCTGCCCCGTCGATATCCAGCACCAGCACTTCGCGCACGGCGGCATGTTCTTGCAGGCGCGCCTCGATTTCGCCCAGTTCGATACGGAAGCCGCGGATCTTCACCTGATGGTCGATCCGGCCCACGTACTCGATCACCTCCTGGCCGCGATAACGCGCCAGGTCGCCGGCCCGGTACAAACGTCCACCTTCGCTGGAGAACGGATCCGGTACGAAGCGTTCGGCGGTCAGCGAGGCACGGTTGTGGTAACCGCGCGCCAGGCCGGCGTGGCCGACGTGCAGCTCACCCGTGCAACCCTTGGCCACCGGATTGAAGTCGGCATCCAGCACGTACATCGACAGGTCCGGGATCGCCGCACCGATCGGGCTGCCCGACTGCTGGGTGTCGGCGAAGCGAATCGGCCGGTAGGTCACA
>NZ_JANCLM010000105.1:0-661 GCF_024259445.1 Pseudomonas sp. DVZ6 | reverse complement strand
CAACTTCGAGAAACTGACCCTTGGCGACAACTCGGTTTCCACGACCGTGACCGATGAGCCGGGTACTGGTACCCCAGGTACCGATAACCAGGGCGACAAGGTCACCGTCACCATCGTCAGCAAAGGCGATGTCACCGAAGACCAGCAGCCGGCCTTCACCGTCAAGGTCAGCCAGAAACTGGACCATGACCTGACTGTCACCCTGTCCAATGGCGACAAGGTCGTTATTCCGGCCGGCCAGACCGAAGCCGAATATAAAGCCAAAGCCCAAGGCGATGACGTCTTCAAGGACGGCGACACCCTGACCGTCGGCATCACCGATGCCGCCGTTGATGGCAAGGCCTTCGAAAATCTGGAACTGGGCGGCAACGCCTCGGTGCAGATCACCGACACCGTCAGCGAAGTCGTCGCGACCCTCACCGCCGACAAGACCACTGTGTCCGAAGGCGGCCAGATCACCTACACCGTGACCCTGACCAATGCCCAGGGCCTGCCGGTCAACGGCCACAATGGCCTGACCTTCACCCTGACCGATGGCACCAAGGTCACCATCCCTGCCGGTAGCGCCAGCGGCACCTTCACCATCACTGCACCGGACGACGTATTCGTCGGTGGCCAGCCGAGCATCGTCAACAAGATCGAATCGGTTGCCGGTGGCGAC